>JBGPXQ010000192.1:0-5254 GCA_041492805.1 Terriglobia bacterium
CTCGACCCTGTAGATTTCTTGCGCCGCAGCGACGCTCACACTTTTTTCGAGCGGCTGGGCGATGCCATTGTCACCGGTCCGACTGGCAACAACCTTCGCGACTTCCGCGTCCTGCTCACCCGGTAACGCCGTTCACCAGCTTGCTTGTAAGAGGATTATCGAGAGCCCCAAAGGTGTGTGCGACGGGGAGCGAAAATTCCTCGGAGTGACGCGCTAGAGCAAGCTTTTCACGAAGCCGCCGTCCACGGCGATCGTCGTGCCGTTGATGTAGCTGGCGCGCTCGGAGGCCAAAAAAGCGACGAGCGCGGCGAACTCCTCCGGCCTGCCTAGCCGGCCAAGCGGTACCTGCTGGCTCCAGCGCTCGAAGATTTTCTCGCGAGCGACTCCCGCACCCAGTGCGGCCTTGTCGGCGAGCTCGTTGAGCCGGTCCGTGAGCGTATAGCCGGGACAAACGTTGTTGACGGTGATGCCGTCGGGGCCGAATTCGTTTGCCAGGGTGCGAGCGAGGCCGGTGACAGCGGCGCGAATGGAATTCGAAAGCAGCAATCCGTCAATCGGCTGCTTCACGGACAGGGAAGTGATGGTGAGCAAGCGTCCCCAGCGGTTCTTGCGCATGAGCGGCAAGACTTCGCGGGCAAAATAGACGGCGCTGAGCAGGGTTAGTTCAACCGCCGCGCGCCAATCTTCAATCGAGATTTCGAGGAACTTCTTGGAGGGCGGGCCGCCGGCGTTGGTGACGCAGATATCCACGTGCCCGAACCTCTTCTCGACTGCGGCGACGAATTTTTGAACGGCCGGGTAGTCGGTGACATCACATACCTGCCAGAACGCTTCGCGGCCGCCGGCCTGGCGGATCGCCGTGGCGCTTTTTTCAAGCTCCGCAGCCCTTCGCGCGCAAATGGCCAGTTCCGCGCCTTCGCGCGCGAGCTCCACGGCGACGGCGCGGCCGAGGCCCGCGCTTGCAGCCACGACAATCGCTACGCGTCCCTTCAGCCCCAGATCCATCGCTTGGCTCCTTCCCGCTCACTCGCCGCGCAAGTAAGCGTCGTTCTTGGAAATCCAATCTTCGCGGCGGGGTGCGAAGATATCGAGGTCCAGCGTGTCTTCGAGCGCTTCCGCAGCATGCGGAACATTCGCGGGAATGAAAAGAACCTCGCCCGCGTGCACGACAGCCTCCCCGTCATCAAAGATGAATTTCAGCGCGCCGGCCAGGATGCAGGTGAACTGCTCGTTCAGGTGAACATGACGCGGGACCACCGCGCCTCGCGCCAACAGGACCTGAGCCACGGTGGCGTTTTCGCCGCTGAGCATCTTGCGCCCAATCTTCGAGCTCAGCCTTTCGGTTTCGATTTTGTCCCAAGACCTGACTTCAAGCATGGTCATCCCCCTGCGCCTGCTGCAATGCGCGCGATTATTGCACCTGGCAGTGGAATCGGGCAATCGGCAATCTCCGTAGGGCACTTCGAATCGGCGAAGCGAAGGACCGGCAGTTCCTCCCGCTGCTCGCAGTTCCGAGGAATCGACACAAACTCATTTGCGCCTTCCCGGCGCTTTCAATAAGATTCATGCGCAGGTGATCCGGATCCAATCTCTTGCAAGACGGGGCTGATGATCTTTTTTCGATGGCTGGCCGCGGGGATACTGCTTTTCGAACTGCCCATTCCTCTCTATTGGTTGGTGCTTCACCCGCTGGCGAATTTCTGGCGGCACCACAAGCGTGCGGCGTACACGACGGCCGTGCTGGTGGCCTGGGGGAGCGGCGGGGTGTTTCTCGCCGCGTTTCATCGCGTACTCTTCGCGCAGCAATTGCCGCCCGCGTGGGCGATTGTTGCCGGACTGGGGCTCATCGGGCTCGAAGGATGGATATTCGATCGTGTACACCGAGACCTTGGAACAACGCGACTGGTGGGGCAAACAGAACTTTCGGGTGGCGGCGAAATGGCGGCGACCGGCATTTACGCGAGGGTGCGGCATCCGCGTTATGCAGGAATGATGGCCGCGGTGGCGGGAGCGTGCCTGCTGGCGGGCACGCGAACGATGTGGCTGGTGGCAGCCGCGTGGTGGCCCATTGCGCTGCTTTCCATTTTGCTCGAGGAACGCGAGTTGCGCGCTCGATTTGGGAGCGCATACGAAAATTACTGTCGGCGCGTGCCGCGCTTCCTGCCGCTGAGGTTCGGACCGCGAGAAGGCTAGTTGCGTGTCATGGAAGAGGCGATGCGCCAAGCAAACTCGATCCGGTGGCCGTTGCCTAATTGCGCGTTCTGTGGAGAATACAGCATTGGACGACCGCACTCGAGGCGGTCTGATACCGGGTGCAATGGCCGATGTCCGATTCGCTGTTTACGGAAACTTCTATCGAGAAGGTGAAGAAATACTGGGACCAGCGCCCCTGTAACATTCGGCATTCGCCGGAACCGGTAGGCACCCGGCAGTATTATGACGAGGTGGAAGCGCGAAAGTATTTTGTGGAGCCGCACATCCCGCGCTTCGCCGAGTTTGAGCGGTGGCGCGGCAAGGAGGTTCTGGAAATCGGTTGCGGCATCGGCACCGACACGGTGAGTTTCGCCCGATCCGGGGCGTTGCTCACCGCCGTGGAACTTTCGCCGAAATCGATCGCCATCGCCCGCCAGCGTGTTGAGGTCTGTGGGCTCAACGAACAGGTCAGGTTCTATGAGGGAAGTGCCGAGGAGCTTACATCCTTCCTGCCCATCAAGACGTTCGACCTGGTCTATGCATTTGGAGTCATCCATCACACGCCGCATCCGGAGCGTGTGCTTGAACAGTTGCGAAATTACGTTCGGCCCGGGACGATCCTCAAGATCATGGTCTACCATCGGCGGTCGTGGAAGGTATTCTGGACCGTGATGAAATATGGCAAAGGAAATTTCAGGAACGTTGAGGAAATTGTCGCGCGGCACTCCGAAGCGCAAACAGGCTCTCCTGTTACGTACACCTACACGCGCCGGGAAGCCCGCCGTCTCCTCGAGGGTCATGGGTTTCGCGTGACCGAGATGTGGGTGGACCATATTTTCCCCTACCGCGTCTCGGAATATGTGCAGTATCGCTATCGGCGGGCCCTTGGCTTTCGGCTGATACCGCGACCGCTCTTCCGCTGGCTGGAACGGCGATTTGGTTGGCACCTTTGCATTACGGCAGAAGCAAGTTGAGGACGGTTTGGTGTCGCTGAAAGTGAGCGGTTGCTGTTCTGCCGAATCCTGAACTGGAGTCTTATGGACAAGAGGGTTTCTGTCATTGGCATGGGCAAACTTGGAGCGCCCCTGGCGGCGTCACTCGCCTCCAAGGGACTTCGAGTGATCGGAGTGGATGCCGAGCGTGAAAAGATCGAGGCAGTCAATCAGGGGCGGGCGCCGGTTTCCGAACCTGAGCTCGAGCGATTGATACAAGAGAATCGGGGAAAACTTTCTGCCACTGCGGATATCGAGAAGGCTATTTCCGATTCCGATATCACCTTTATCGTTGTGGGCACGCCGACCGAGCCGGGCGGCGGGTTTTCCTTGCGGTTCGTTCTGTCGGTTTGTCAAAAAATTGGCCTCGCCCTGCGCGGAAAGCAGGGATATCACCTGGTGGTTCTCACCAGCACCGTGATGCCGGGTTCGACAGGCGGGCCGGTGCTCGCCGAGCTGGAGAAGGCAAGCGGAAAGAGCTGCGGCCGTCATTTCGGACTCTGCTACGGCCCCGAATTCATCGCGCTGGGAAGCGTGATCCATGATTTCTTGAATCCGGACTTTGTGCTGATCGGGGAATCCGATTCACGCGCCGGGGATCTCCTGGAAGAGCTGTATGGGCAGGTTTGCGAGAATCAGCCTCCGGTCGCGCGGATGAACTTTGTGAATGCTGAAATCGCAAAACTGGCGGTCAACACGTATGTCACCTCGAAGATCAGCTTCGCGAATATGCTGGCGCGGATCTGCGAAAAGGTGCCGGGGGCCGACGTGGACGTGGTTACCTCCGCCCTGGGCCGGGATAGCCGCATCGGAAGCAAGTATCTGAGAGGCGCCGTCAGCTACGGAGGACCCTGCTTCCCCAGGGACAATCTTGCGCTGGCCGCGCTGGCGCAAAAGCTGGGAGCACCGGGCGACCTCGCCAATGCGATTCAGCTTTTCAATCGCACCCAAGTTAGCTGGCTCGCAGAATTCGTGATGGAGAATTTGCCGGCTGGCGGAACCGTCGGCGTCTTGGGACTTACCTATAAACCGAAAACAGACGTCGTCGAAGAGTCCGTTGGATTGCTGCTTGCCCACGACCTCTCCGATAAGGACGTGTCCGTTGTGGCCTACGACCCGGGTGTTCGCCATCTCGGGACTCCCTGGGCCGGCAAAGTGCAACTCGCAGCAAGCGCGCGAGAATGCATAGAGGTATCGGAGCTTGTCGTGGTTGCCACGCCGTGGGAAGAGTTTTTGAAGATTCCGCCGGCGCAATGGGCGCGCCAAGGTGAGCCGCGCGCAGTCGTGGATTGCTGGCGAGTGCTGAAACTTCTCCAGGAGTCTGAGGGAGTTCGATACTTTTGCTTGGGAGTCGGAGCTTCACCGGCCACGATCCGCTCGGTCGCAACCTAGGTTGAGTCGGTGCCCTCGTGCTGACAATTTTCACCACAGCGAAGCCGTTTACAGGCCACGCCGGGATCATCCAACGCAACGCGCTCACGAGTTGGAGCCAGCTTCAGCCTCGTCCTGAAATCATGCTGTTCGGGAACGAATCGGGAGCGGCCGAGATCGCGCAGGAATTGGGCCTGCGACACGTTCCGGAAATCGCCCGCAACGAGAAGGGAACTCCGAGGCTCGACGCCTTGTTCGAACAAGCGCAGTCGCTGAGCGCAGCCCCCGTACTTTGTTATGCGAATGCCGACATTATCTTAATGAGTGATTTCATCCACGGCGTCGCAACTGTCTCGCGCTGGCGCAACCGGTTCCTCATGGTCGGACGCCGTTGGGATGTGGATCTCAACGCGGACTGGGATTTCAAGCAGTCTCAATCCGCCTTGCACGACCTGGCTCGAAATCGGGGCAAGCGACGCGGCTGCAGCTTCGTGGACTACTTTGTCTTTCCTCGCGGCCTGTATCAGGACATCCCTCCTCTGGCCATCGGACGAACTCGTTGGGACCATTGGCTCGTGTGGAAGGCAGAATCCATGCGTGTGCCGATCATCGACGCGACCTGGAGCGTGATCGCCGTGCACCAGAACCATGAATATGCCCATCCGAAAGGGCAAGCAGGAATCTTCGGAGGGGAAGAA
>JBGPXQ010000244.1:0-3920 GCA_041492805.1 Terriglobia bacterium
GCAACACTTCCGGCCACGATTTCGCATTTCACATCCAGTCGTGGATGGACATTTCGTGGCAATGGCACCAGGGCGTGCTGTTCCCCCGCTGGGCCGCCTGGGCCAACTTCGGATTCGGCGAGCCACGATTTATTTTCTACCCGCCGATTTCCGGGCTGCTGGGCGCGGCGCTGGGACAAGTCCTGCCGTGGAGGGTTGTTCCCGGCGCGCTGATTTGGCTGATGCTGGTGACGGCCGGACTCGCGATGTTTCGGCTGGCGCGCGAATGGCTGCCGCCGCGCGACGCGATTGCCGCGGCGGTGCTCTACGCCGCGAATCCGTATCACCTGGTGCTCGCCTATTATCGCAGCGATTTTGCGGAGTTGGTGGCGAGTGCCGTCCTGCCGTGGGTCGTGCTGTATGCGTTGCGCATCCGGCGCGGAGGCGCGCGCGGCCTGGTTGCGTTCGCGCTGGCGTTTGCCGCGACGTGGCTTTCGAATGCGCCGGCAGCCGTGATTACGACGTATTCGGTCGTGCTGCTTTTTTGCGTCCAAAGCGTGGCGGAGAAATCTTCTCGCGCGCTGCTCCGAGGCGCCGCGGCGACGGCCTCCGGCTTTGGCTTGGCGGCGTTCTACATTGTGCCGGCGGCGTGGGAACAACGGTGGGTGCAGATCGAGAATGTTCTCGCGCCCGAGTTGCGCTTCGATAACAGTTTCTTGTTCACGCATTCGCCCGATCCGGAGTTCCAGTTGTTCAATTGGAAAGTCTCTGCCGTAGCCATCGCGGTGATCGGCATGACCGCGCTTGCGGCAGTGTTCGCGAGCCGGAAGAGGCGCGACGGGCCGGAAATCTGGCGCGGGCTTCTTTCACTCGGCATCGTCTCCACTGCACTGATGTTTCCCTTCACGCGGATCGCCTGGCAGCTCCTGCCAAAATTACAATACGTGCAGTTTCCGTGGCGGTGGCTCGTGCCGCTCGACGTGGTTCTCGCCGCGTTTGTGGCCGCCGCTCTTGCACCGGCACGCAGGAAATGGATCGGGTGGCTGGCATTGGCGCTTGTCCTCGCGGCCGCGGGAACGGCAATCGCGCGCGATACGTGGTGGGATGATGTGGGCGTCCCGCTGACTTTTTCGGTGATACAGACCGGCCAGGGATACGAAGGCACCGATGAGTATCAGCCACTCGGTTGCGACCGCACCGAATTGCACACCAGCGCGCCGCGAGCCATGATCGCCAGTACGGAACGAGCGAGCGCATCCGAGCAAACAAGAACGCACGCGGACGCGGGGGAACGCGAGACGCGCATTCACGTTCAACGATGGTCGGCCGAGGACAAGGTGATTTCCGTGGACACGCCGCGCCGCGCCACGCTTGCCTTACGGCTGCTCAATTACCCCGCCTGGCGCGTAGAGATAGATGGCCGGGCGGAGAAGGCCGCAGCCGAGCAAGTTACTGGGCAAATGCTGATTCCGGTCCCGGCCGGGCACAGCCTGGTCGAAGTGCGCTTCGCGCGGACTCTCGACCGCACGCTCGGGGGTCTGCTCTCGCTCGCAACTGCTGCGATCCTGCTCATTCTTTGGCTGAGGCAACGAGTTTCTACGCAGGTTCGCAGGGCTCCGGGCGGGCCAATCGCAGAGGGCGGCTGAGGGAGAGACGGAGAGAGCGAGATTGGCTGGGAGGCCTGCACTCGGCAACAGCAAATTCAAAGAGGCAGCAATACTGAGAAAGTCCGTGCTTTTTCTTCCACTTGAGTGCTGGAGACTTTGGTACGCTTTCGGCTACTTTCGTCTCCTTTCGCACAGAAGTATGCCAAAAACGGTAACAAAACGGTAACAGAATTCTGGCGGAGAGTAGGAACTCCAGAGCCGAATGATTTGCCGCCAACACCTGGCAACACAAAATTGGCATCGAATCGCCGTTCCAACCCGCGAGAAGACATCGCGTTCAAGCTGCCCCGACTCAGCAGGGTACGGAAGTTCGTGCCGATGCCGTCTGTCACGGCGCTGCACGACGGGCGGAAATCGTGTGGCTATAACTTCCGATTTCTTGTTGAGGAACGCTATTTCTGCTTCAGTCTCACGGAACCAGAGGCTTCCGGCGGCGCGAAGGGATTATCACTAAGGCCTGCTTCCTTGTGAAGTTCGATGATGATTGCAGTTATGTCCTGCTTAGCCCGTTCGACGTTTTCAGAGGTGCAGAATTTTTCCCATTCGGTTAGCGGCCAGTAAAGTCTATCGGCATCCCGTGAGTTCACTTCTCTTTCTTCGTTTATCGTCTCAGACTTGCCGTGCGCCATGAGATTGCGGAACTTGAATAGCGGACGCAGTGTTGAGTAGGGACGGGCCGATTCATCCGGGGCGAAGTTCAGGCGCTCACAGATTTTCTTGAACTTCTTGTACCACGCGATTTGGCCACTCGCGTTCCACAACTTCAGGTGTTTTTCGCCCAGATGATTTAGGTAGGCTTCGAACGTGAAAACCCGGAGCAGCAGGGACGACAGCACGGCATAGAGATTGCCTCTTCGGTATTCCTGCGCTGTCTGCATCAATATGTCCGCCGCGTGACTCAGTTCCGCGAACGTTCGCACGTCGCGCTTTGCGGTGTAGATGGCGTCGTTCAATTTGCTAGGCTCCGAATCAGTTGAGCAAATCGAGCACCCTTCCACAAAAGGACATAACGATTCTGGACATCCGCCATAACGTTTAAGTTGTTCGGCGGCGCAATCCGAGACACTAGCCCATAACTCTCTAATTTCGAAAACACGCTGTCCAGTTCAGGGTCGAGCCGATTCCCCCAAGGCCCCTTTTCCCATCTCGTGTAGGCGTCGTATCTCTCGATGCGACCCTTCGTCAACACCGATTCTCCTTCAATCTTGATTAGTGCTCGTAGGAGTTCAACCTCGCGGTCGCCTAACTCCATTGCTACGCGCATCATCTCTTCGACTTCGTCAGAGTCCGTTGGCTTCGTTTCGAAGGCAGCGTTTGCCAGAATCCGACCGATACGTTTCACGCGCTCCTTTGACCGCGTACTCTCAGCTTTTCGGGCCGCATCCATCACCAATTCGGTGAGAACATCGCTCCTAATCTGAGCCTCTTGTTCATCCATTTTGGCTTGTAGATTCCCGACTCGCTCCGCCTGCCTATTTGTTTCTTCAATGCATGCTTCAAGCATCAATTTAATTCGCTGAACTGCGTCAGATGTCAGTCTGCCCTTGATGCTTTCCGCAAGTTTGTCGAACGGATAAGGTAGAGGCAGGGCCGAGACGACGGCGGCAAGCCTTTCGGATACAGGAGATTTTGAAAGGTCTTCGAGTTCGAATTGCTGCTTCAAGGCGCGGGTGGCGTCGTCTATCGGCATTTGGGGACAGTGTAGCACCTGCGACCTTGTGCGTAGAATGCAGCGCGTCAAGGTCTCCGAGATTCCGGCGTTGCCGTTCCACATATAATCCCCTTAGACCCCATGCAACCTTCATTCGATGGAACGCTCATCGAGGTGTGGCGGCTGGCTCTCGTCGAGAACGCCAATGTCGTCGTGCTAGGCACAGAGCGTTTTCCTGTTCGGCTGACTCTGAAGCGCCAATTGCGGCAGGTGGACTTTTTGTTCGATGGAAACGAGATTCGGACGCTTGACAGAACCCGGAAACGAAATCCCGCTGGGCGCAGATGGCACGCTCTGGGAATAAGGTGATGCATTTCCCCAGCGAAGGCCGCCACGTGGCAAAGGTTTTTGGCGGGAAGGTGACCCTCTGTGGGAGGCGATCAGCTCAGAAATTTACAGCTTCTTGAAAGTTGGCTGGGAGGCCTGGACTCGAACCAGGATAGTCAGCTCCAGAGGCTGATGTCCTACCGATTGAACGACCTCCCAGCCGTTGGGAGAAAACAAAAAAGGGTCGTGGGCACGACCCGTCATCTACTTTAATCAGGAAGCGGGGATTCGTCAAC
>JBGPXQ010000026.1:0-13358 GCA_041492805.1 Terriglobia bacterium
ACGAGCAACGTTTCCGCCGAATATGGCAGGACCTCAGGTGGTGTGATAAATGCCATTTCGCGTTCCGGGACGAATCAATTCCATGGCGGCGTGTACGAGTTTCTCCGCAACAGCGCCCTGGACGCCGCAAATTTCTTTGACAATGCGGGCGGTATCCAGAAACCTCCTTTCAGGCGCAATCAGTTCGGGGTCGCCGCGGGCGGTCCGATCCGGAAAGACAAATTGTTCGTCTTCGGTGACTACGAGGGGATCCGCCAATCGAAGGGCATTACCAACCTGGTGTCTGTGCCATCAAATGCGGCGCGCAATGGAACCCTTTGCTCAGCGCCAGACGATCCGTCGAACCCCTGCACCCCGACCCCAATAACAGGCGGCGTGGACGCCTCAGCCAAGAAGTACCTGCCTTTCTGGCCCATTTCTAGCAAGATTCAGCCTGGGTCGAACGGCGATATAGCGTTATTCACCTTCGCCGCTCCACAGGTCATCAGCGAGAACTTTTTTACCTTCCGGGTCGAAGACAAAATTTCGGATAAAGATTCTATTGCCGGCACATACCTGCGCGACTTCACCCCATATAGCTCGCCCGATGGCCTCAATACGGTGCTGATCAACTCAAGGACCAATCGCCAGATCGTTAGCCTGGAAGAGAGCCACATCTTCGGCCCAACACTCGTGAATTCCGCTCGCGTGGGGTATAGCCGTGAATATGAGCTAAATGATCGAGGCGTGGGAGCCATCAACCCCCTGGGTCAGGACCCCGCTCTGGCTGCCATACCCGGGCAATTCGCCGCTCATGTGGCCGTGTCAGGCATTCAACTGTTCACAGGCGGTGTGAACGGGAATTCCAATTTTATCTATGGCTGGAATTCATTCCAGGGATACGACGACGCCTCTTGGACGCACGGAACCCACTCCTTGAAATTCGGAGGCGCGGTGGAGCGAATGCAACTCAACCGTCTCAGCCACACCGATCCCAGCGGAGTCTTTACCTTCGCCACTCTGTCTGATTTTCTCACCAACAACCCGAGCAGATTCACAGGGGAAAATTCAAGCACCGTAAGACCGCAGGGACTCCGCCAAACCATTTTTGCCCTTTACGCCCAGGATGACTGGCGCTTCCGCCCAAACCTGACGTTGAACCTGGGGCTACGTTGGGAGATGTCAACAGTGATAAACGACAACCATGGTGGGATCGTAAATCTGATCAACATAACAGACCCACTGCCCCACTGCGGGAGGCCTGACCCGAACTGCGCCCCTGGGGGGCCCCTATTTGCGAATTCCACACTTCGTAACTTGGAACCGCGCGTAGGATTTGCCTGGGACCCGTTCCGTAACGGCAAGACGGCTGTGCGCGGAGGCTTCGGGATCTTCGATATCTTGCCTATGGCCTACCAGTTCATTGCCACTGCCACGAAGTTGTTTCCGTTCGTCGAGTCTGGAGCCGCCAAGAACCTTCCTCAGGGGTCATTTTACGCGGGCGCGTTTTCACTCCTCACTCCGAAGACCAAAGGCGGGAATACCGTTGAGCAGTACGCTCATCGCAGTTACGACATGCAGTGGAACCTCAACGTACAGCGTGAATTGCTCAGGAACCTGACGGCGATGGTGGGTTACGTAGGTTCGCGGGGTGTGCACGAGCCATTCCGGGTCGATGATGCGAACATCGTGCTCCCGACAAAGACGTCGGCCGGGTATCTCTATCCGCAAGTCGATGTCCTCGGAAACGTCTATAACGTTGCGCAACAATGCAATCAAACCGATCCAGACGGCTCCGACCCTGACCAGTGTATCCCGCCTCCGAATATCAACAGCACCGACCCCGGCTTTGGCAGCATCGGCCGCCTGCACTATGAAGGTAACTCCTATTACCACGCCCTCGAACTGGCAGTTCAAAAACCGATGAGCCACGGGGTCCAGTTTCAAACCTCGTTCACCTGGGGCAAGAGCATAGATACCGGCTCAGCGGCCGGTCATGGCGACCAATTCTCGAATTCGCTCTCCAGCTTGCCTTTTTACGATCTGAGAGCGCTGCGTAGTCTCTCTGACTTCAATATTGGGCGGACATTGGTGGTCAGCGCCAATTGGCAGATTCCTTCCCCCAAATCGCTCTCTGGACCCGCCGCATGGATCGCGAACGGATGGGAGTTAGGCGGGATCTATAAGGTGAGTGATGGCGTTCCCTTTACCGCAACCTGGGGGACGGATGGCGATCCGCAGGGCCTCAATAACGGCGACCCCTGGGCTTTCCCGAATCGACTGACCGGTTCGGGTTGCGCAACGCTCACGAATCCTGGGAATCCCAACAAATACATCAAGACCGAGTGCTTTTCTGTCCCCTCCGCGCCTGACATGACCTTTTGGACGAACAACTGCGATCCGGCACCACCGAGCCTTGGGGGGCTGATCTCCGATCAATCTAACCTCTCGCCCCTGGCATGCTTCAACCTTCGCGGAAATGCAGGTCGCAACCTCTTGACTGGGCCGGGGACGTCGAACCTGGATTTCTCCGTGTTTAAGAATAACTCTATCAAGAGGATTTCGGAGAACTTCAACGTGCAGTTTCGGGCGGAATTCTTTAATATTCTGAATCATGCGAACTTCGCCATGCCGACAACCCCCGACCATACGGACATCTTCGATTCCACTGGAACACGCAACGGGACTGCGGGTGTGCTGACCTCCACGACTACCGACTCAAGACAGATTCAGTTCGCCCTTAAATTCACTTGGTGATTGAAGGTGGCTCCGCAGGAGCGCCGGTCAGGGATTAGGGCTACGAAGTCTGCGCCATCTTAAGGCGACAACCAAAAGGGGCGCATTGAATGCCTATTTGGCGCGTCTTGGGATACAGCTTCGGCGCGACGCCACCAGGACCGGGCGGGCGGACCATCCTCTGGACACCGATTGGCTTTTCGAGTGGCGCATCCTTGGCTCTGAAGGGTGCGATCCTACGGCTCATTTCCCGCCTTCCACCGCAGCGAACGTCGCGCTTTTCGGTCTTAACCTTTGAGCCGGCTTATTCGCTCAAGACTTCGCGTTCGGGGGTGAGAATGGGCTCGATCAGTGGATTCGGAAGGCGGCGCAAACGCGAGACAAACGCGCGGACCAGTTCGGGATCAAACTGCGCGCCGCCACAGCGCTCGAGTTCCTGGAACGCCTCATTCGGGGTGTGAGCTTTCTTGTACGTGCGCTCGGAAGTGATCGTGTCGTACGCATCGGCGATGGCCACGATGCGCGCCCCTAGCGGGATCTGGCTGTTGGCGAGTCCCCGGGGATAGCCCGACCCATCGAAGAACTCGTGGTGATGGGCGACCATCTCACGGATTCGTTCGGTGCCGCGGAGAGGCTCCAGAAGCTTGGCTCCATATTCCACATGCTTTTTCATTGTTTCCCACTCTTCGGGATTGAGCGGACCGCCCTTATTCAGGATCGATTCCATGATGCCGACTTTACCGACATCGTGCAGGATGCTCCCAAGGCGGATTTCTTCGATTTCCGCGCCTTTCAGGCCTATGGCTTCCGCGATCAAGACGGCGTAACAGGACACTTTTTGGGAGTGGCCCTCTGTGAACTGATCCTTCGCATCCACGGCGAACGCGAGCGATGTTAGTGTGTCCATCACGACGGGTGGCAGGGGCTCGCATGACGACCCAATGTCAATTGAGACGCCGCCATTAGGGCGCAAAGCCGCAATCCTGGTTTCGGAAAGCGATCGCGCGAACTGTTCGATCCGGCTGTAGATTTCAACGAACGCATCAGGGCCTGTGGAGAACTGGCGCTTGAGTGTGACGCCAAGGTAGGCTTCGAGTACATCACGTTTCCACTGTTTCGAGTCCTCGGGATTAAAGTGATCCGCGGTGGAGACCGCGTTGCCGCCCTGATGCTTGGAAAGATACATCGAGGCGTCTGCGACCTGGATCAGTTCCTGGGGTGTCGATCCGTGAATCGGGAAGGCCGCCACGCCGAAGCTGGAGGTGACATTCTTCTCGCGCAACACAGGATCAGACGCGATCCATGAGCGGAGCTTGCCCGCGAGTTGCTGGCTCTGCTCGGCGTCAGTTTCCGGCATCAAGATTACGAACTCGTCGCCGCCATATCGCGCGACGACGTCCGAACGGCGGCAATATTGATCCAGAATATGGGCCACGCGTTGAAGCACGATGTCGCCGTCCAGGTGACCGTAGAAATCGTTGACGAACTTGAACCGGTCCAGGTCCATCAGAACGAGGGAGAAACACCGGCCGGCACGCGTCGAGCGTTTCCATTCAGCCGAGAGCGCCTCCATAAAGAAGCGATGGGTCTTTACCCCGGTCAGTCCATCGGTGATGGCTTGTTCCTGCGCTTTTTGGAATGTCAATGCATTGTGGAGCGCACCTGAAATCAGGTCCGCAAGCGTGCCGAGGAACAGGATTTCTTCCTGAGGGAAGTCAGCACACTTGTCGGTTTCCACGTACAGCACGCCGTGCAGCTGGTCTGCATACACGATCGGGAGCGCGATAGCGGAGACCGAACCTTCGAGCACTGGCTCGCCTTGAGCCTCCGATGAATCCAGGTAGTCCACCACGGCCATCTGCCCGGCGCGCGCGACACGTCCCACCACGTTTCCGTCCAATCCCAGACGGCGCCCCAGAGCTCCCTTGCGCTGGCCGGCCTCTGCCTGGATGACAATTTCCTTGCTCGAATAATCGAGCAGCCCGATGCCGATGTGAGAGTAGTCCAGGCCCTGTTCGAGCTCTTCAGCAATCTTGGCAAGCATTTCATCCGGGTTGAGCGTCGTAATGACGTTGCGTGAGATATTATTGAGCAGGGTAAGATGACGCGACTTCGCCCGCTCTTCACGGAACAGTCGCGCATTCTCCAGCGCAATGACGGCTTCGCTCCCCAGCACGCGCATCATCTCCAGGTGACCGGTATCAAATGTGTGCTCCTGCTCGCTTTGAACGGCCATGACGCCGATGGCCCGTTCGTAGAGCAACAGAGGGACTCCGCAGAAGCAGCCATAATGCTGGTGCTGGGGTTCCAGACCTAACTTGCGCAGTTCCTCCGAATAATTTTCGCGAACCAACAAGGGCTGGCGCGTGCGCATCAGGTATTCAGTCACATACTGGTCCCCGACAGGCCGGGACCTCTTGGGCAAGTTCACACCGTCACGGACCTCGACCTCGAAGCGGATTTCGTTGCGGACTGGATCACGCAACGCGATGAAGAAATGATTGACGCCGAACAATCGCTTCATTTCGGAAGAGATAGTTTCAAAAAGTGCTTCCGGGTCGAGGGTCGAGCTCAGGGCGCGGCCGATTTCGTTGAGCATGTGCAGCTCCTCGGAACGTCGCGCCGTTTGCTGAATGAGGTAGCTGTTCTCGACGGCCATCCCTATTTGATGGCCCAGCGCAAGTAGCAGGCGCAGTTCGGCCGCCGTAAACCGGCGGCTATCGGGGCTGCCAAGGAACAGCACGCCGAACGCCTGCTCCTTGGCTTGCAGGCTGATCCCGACAACCGTGCGCAGGTGCTGGCTCATGGCGAGCTGCCGGAAACGCCGGAAGGCGTCTTCTCCTTCGAGAGCGGCCCAGGCAGCATCACGGCCCAGGTCGCGAAACACCACCAGGCCGCCCAAGCGCGAAACCATGTCCACTAGATGATCGTCCAGCCCTTCTTCCTGCGAGGCGGCGCAAAAATTTTCCGCGAGGCCAACAGCGACAACTGAAGTAGGACCCTCCACGTTGCCGTGATGCAGGAATAACGCTCCTGCCGGCATCCGCACCACGCTCAACACTCGTTCGAGCGCGTGCGACAACATCTTCTGAATCTCCGTGCCGGCGAAACTGGACGCCGCCAGATTTACATTTGAAAGCGCGAGCATGTCGTGTTCTACGCGGCGCTTTTCTTCTTCATACAGTCCCATCACCATCAGCGTCGCCGCGAACAGCTGCGGGAGAATTTCCAGTGCGCGCAGGGACTCGGCCACCCGGCTGGTGAGCAACAATTCGCCGATCACAACCGCGCCCCAGGTGAGGAACGAAATCGCCAACAGCAAATCGGCGAACGTCTCCTGACGCCGGCTTTCTTGATAGAACACCCATGCGGCGCCGATCAACACCAGTGCAACACCGAGCTGCGGGGAAACACTGACCCTATGCAAATAGAAAGCGGCCGCCCACAGCGCGAAGATAGCTCCCACTGCAATCTGAGGACGGGCCCAAGGTTTCGCTTCCGAATACACTCGCGCCGTGCTGAAAAACAGCAGTGCCGCCGCGCCCAGCAACCACTGGTTCACTGCCGACTGCCACGGTGCGACGGCTATCCAGGGTTCGATCGCGGGACTCAAGTAGTGCAGGGCCAGCAGGAACCATCCCGCGCTCCAGAGCATCAAGTATGCCTGGCGCCTCAAACTTTGCATGTAGGCGAAGAAACCCGAAGTCAATGCTGAGGCCGTCAGCAGGGTGATCGCAATGATGCTGCTGGAAGTTACCAACTCAGGCACACCGCCATGCGAGAAATTCGCTGCGCGCTCCGAAGAGGGCTAGGAAAGTCTGCAGCGCAAGACCATGAAGACAAGTCCGCATCAAAAATACCTGGGCCGCCAATCCTTCGGGACAGGCCATCCACAACTCATAAGAATCACACCCGTCCCGCGAAATTTCTTCTCATTTGCGACTATAAGGGACGTCTTTCCAACCGGTCAAGGGTACGGGGGTACCAGGCAGGAACAAGGTACTTGAGGCTTCGGACACACGCTGGTTGGCCGGGAATTCCGGTTCAATCCCTACGATCTTAGGGAAGTTTTGACCTAGGGTCAGATCTTGACTACTCGCCTTCCGTTGCACGTTCAGCTAAGATGGAGCGTTTTTCATCCTCTTCTGGCGGGCTCCAAGTAGAGCCCGCACCCGTGGGAGAGACTGGCGAGATGTATGCCTACTAGTTCCAACGCATTAGGAACACATTCGGGCGGCGTTCGCGTGCGATTTGCACCTTCGCCGACAGGCTATCTGCATGTCGGAGGAGCACGCACAGCGCTATTCAACTGGTTCTTTGCGCGCAGACAGGGCGGCGTGATGATCCTGCGCGTCGAGGATACTGACGTCGAGCGGAACCGTCCCGAGTTGGTGGAAGGAATTCTCGACGGCTTGCGCTGGCTGGGTATCGATTGGGATGAGGGGCCGTACTTCCAGTCGCAGCGCCTTGATTTGCACGCGGCTGCGGCGGAAAAACTGGCCGCTTCGGGCGCGGCGTACTTCTGCGATTGCCCGCCGGAGAAATACGCGGGGGGCGACGCGGTCGAGGAAACCGACGATGCGAAAAAGGAAGCGGGCCCGCGGCGCGTCACTCGATGCGCCTGTCGTAACGGCAAACCCGCGTTAACAGCGCAGAACGCGGCGATCCGGTTTCGCGTTCCGCTCAGCGCAACGACGAAATTCGACGATGCCGTGTTCGGTCCCCGCGAAGTGGCTAATGAAGAGATCGAGGATTTTGTCCTATTGCGCTCGCCCAAGGAAGGCCAGGCGCACGGCGCGCCGACTTACCAACTGAGCGTCGTCGTGGACGACATCGACATGCGCATCACGCATGTGATCCGCGGCTCCGACCACATTTCGAATACGCCGAAGCAGGCGCTGCTGTACCGCGCGTTGGGTGCGGTGCCGCCCGTCTTTGCGCACGTGCCGCTGATCCTCGGTCCGGACCGCACGCGGCTCTCGAAGCGCCATGGCGCCACGAGTGTGGGCTCCTACCGCGACGAGGGATTTCTTCCCGAAGCATTCCGGAATTTTCTTGCGCTTCTCGGGTGGTCGCCGGGCGATGACGCCCAATTCTTGCGCACGCCCGAAATCGTTTCCCGTTTTTCTCTCGAAGGCGTAAGCCGCACTAATGGAGTCTTCGATCGCGCGAAGCTCGAGTGGTACAACACCGAGTATCTCCAAAAGCTGCCGATCGACGATTTGCTGCCCGCCGTGCAGGGCGAGCTTGAGCGCGCAGGACTCTGGCAGCCGGAGTGGGCCGGAGCCAAACGCGAGTGGTTCCCGAAGGCCGTGGACTTGCTGCGCCCGCGCACGCGTCTGCTGCCGGATTTTTCGACGTGGGCGCGCGCATTCTTCAGCGATTCCTTTGACTACGACCCGAAGGCCCGCGAAAAATTCTGGAAGGAAGAACGCCTGGGCGTGATGCTCGGCAAGCTGGCGGATGGTCTCGCGGCGCTTTCCGACTGGAACCATGATGCATGCGACCACGTCTTGCGCGAGCAGGCCGCGGCCGAAGGCGTCAAGGCCGGTTTGCTGATCAATGGGACGCGCGTCGCGATTGTAGGGCAGGCGGTGGCGCCGCCGCTGTTTGATACGATGGTTGTGCTCGGGCAAGAGCGCGTGGTCAGCCGCTTGCGCCGTGCCGTCGAAGCTTTCGCCGCGCACTGATTCTGCCGCTAAGGATTTCCGCAGAAAAACCTAGCGCTGCGAAGGAAACCTCAACGAAGAGGTCGGAGAAAAGATGCCGGCATTCGCGGGATGCGCGGGTGTGTCCACATCGGCGATTTCGAGCTCTGCCGTGACTGGAACTTTCGTCGGCGGCAGGCATGCGTCCTGATTGCACGCCTGGTAGCCAACCGTCATGCCTATTTTTTTCGGGCCGAGAGGCGCACCGGTCCCCGCGTGGAGTTTCATCCGCACGGTGAAAGCGCTTTCGTAAACGCGCAGAGAAGTCTTCGAAAATCGAAATGCGCGCATAACCCCGCGCGGATATGTCGTTTCCACGAGAGCGATCCCCGGAGGGAGGTCGGCCAGGACTTTCGTGGGAATCAGATAGTCTTCCGATGGTTCGTGTGCGTTGATGTGGAAGCCAGGGGAAATCTTCGCGACAACGGCAATCTCAAACGAGCGCCCGCGGGGCACAGGTTGAAGAGAAACGTACGCTTGCGGCTGGAGCACACTGGCTGCGGGCGCGTAGGGCTTATCCTGCGCAAGAGCGGTCGCGACGATGGCAACGAGCGCGAGGGATGCCAAAAATGCGCCCAGTCCTGGCTTGTGATTGGCGCCATCTGAAGCAGGCAGATTCACCGAAAGGGCCGGGTTCCGCGCGACATCCTGGACTAAGGAGACCATGCTTATTAGACGCTCACGGGGCTGCCGAGTTGCTCGGTGAGAATGCGGCCCATAAGTTGCATCAGCGTCTCTCCGGTCTTCTCGAGAACAAAAGCTCCGGCTGCATCCGACCAGGACAGCTTGAAACTGGTGGTCAGCGCAGAAATCCAAATCTGGCGCACCGGTGCGTTCGGGCTGATGACGAATTTCGTTACCTCGGGCTCTTCGAACAGCACTTCAAGTTTTCCGCTTCCGCCCTCGACTTCGAATCCGTGAACGTCGCCGAGATCCATCAGTCGGCGGCGGAGCGCCTCGAACGCGGCATCACAGCGTTTCTGGAACTCTTTTTCATCCATAGCTACCTGAGAGTACCGCGAAGCTGGCGCGCGAGCAAGGAACGCGGCTATTCGGTAGTGGGCTAATTTCATGTGGCAGAGTTCCATGTGTTACCCCTGTCGGGGTTTTCTGATCATCCTCGACCCATTTTCCCACCGCTTCCGCGATGGGCTAAGTTGTGACGTCCCTCCGGGACTCCGAGCAACGCAGAATTAGTCCACTACCCGCTATTCGTGGTACTAAATCTGTGCTCTGGATTCGAGCTTCCAGTCTAGGGTCTTACGAAATTCCTCGAAGCACTCTTGGCAGACCCACTCCTTGCTGTCTGGTTTCTTCATGACATTGCGTCCCAATTCTCGGGATTCCTGGATGAGCTTTGGCTCTTCCGGAGGTTCGTTGCCAACCTGGAAGATTGTGAAATATCCGCTGTGCAGAATCTTCGGTGCATCAAACTCTGCGAATGTTGCCCTACAGCCCTCACAGTGATCGTGGTCCCATTCGGTGCTTGGGGCGGTGTAATCCGCCAACTGGAAGGACGATGCCCTCAAGTGCTCCAAACATTCAAGCTTGAATTGCTTCCACTCTTCATTGGAGCTCATGTCGCACTCCTGGTAAAAACAACCAGACCAACCTACTCATAGCGGAGCGCGTCAACAGGATCGAGCCGCGCGGCCTTGACCGCCGGGTACATGCCGAAGAAAAGACCGACGCTCATGGAAACCACGACGGACACAAGCACAGCCCAGAGCGGCACCGTGGAGGGAAGTGAGGGCCACAGTAGATTGATGAGCAGGCTGATACCTATGCCCAGCACTACGCCGATGACGCCGCCTGCGCTGGTGAGGACGATAGCCTCGGTCAGGAATTGCCAGATGACGTCGCTGCGGCGCGCGCCAATGGCTTTTCGCACACCTATCTCGCGCGTGCGCTGCGTGACCGACATCAGCATGATATTCATCACGCCGACGCCACCGACGAGCAAACCAATCGAGCTGACCACGGCGGTCAGCAAGGCGACCGAACTCGTAATTTGCTTGAACTGGTCGGCCACTTCCTTAGCCGACGATAGCCCAAAATTCTCGGGGGCCGAGTAAGGAACGTTGCGGCGGCGGCGCAGCAAGGCCCGGATTTCATCCTGGGCTTCCGCCATGTGTCCGGGCCTGGCCATTGCTCCGATAAAATGTTCATCATCGGCTGGGTGATGCTTTCGGAAAGTACGATAGGGTACGAGTACCTGTTTTTCCGCCGTGGGATTCTTGAAGAATTGCCCCTTGCGATGTTCAAAGACGCCGATGACACGGTAGGGATAGCCTTCGACGGAAATCGTTTTGTCGATCGGGTCCTCACCCACAAACAAGGCTTTCCCCAGATCGTAGCCAATCACGGCCACATCGGCGCGGTGAAGGTCTTCCGCCTCAGTGAAGAAACGGCCGATATACGTATGTGCATTAAAGACCTCCTCATATTCGGGCGGCGCCCCTGAATGATCGAGGCCGGAGACTTCCTTATCCTTATAGCGCGCCGTGATATATCCGGCGGAGACGCCTGTGTTAGCGTTGCGCCTGAAAACGCTCGCCGACACCTGAGTTATCGACGGGCATTGCTCACGGATGGCCAATGCGTCCTCGAGCGTCAGCGGCTTGCGGTTGCGTTCCTCTGTTGTGAGGCGGCTCGTGCGGAGACCGGGAGCAAACTTGAAAATCCAGATCGTATTCGGCCCATAATCATCGAGGTACGCGGTGACGTCGCCGTAGAAACCCACGAGGATGGAAGCCACGGTAATGAGTGCCATGATTCCGATCATCACGCCGAGGACGGTAAGAAACGATCGCACTTTGTTTTCGCGCAGCGTGTCCAGCGCCATCTTTGCGTTTTCGCCCAGGGGCATTCGCATCGGTCCGCCGTTTCTCCTCAGATTTCCTGCCGCATCGCTTCGATCGGATTCAGGCTCGCGGCTTTGCTCGCCGGATATATCCCGAAGAACACGCCTACGGCCGTGGAAGCAAACAGGGCCATGATCACCGCCGAGAGCGGAACATGCATCGGCACGGATGTGTTTGCGGCGACGACCATTGCAAATGCATAAGCCACTGCAATCCCGATGAGCCCTCCGAGGGCGGACATTACGGCGGTCTCAGTTAGAAACTGCAGGAGGATGTCTGCGCGGCGCGCGCCCAAGGACTTGCGCAGGCCGATTTCATGCGTGCGCTCGGTCACCGTCGCCAGCATCACATTCATGATCACCACGCCGCCAATCACCAGGAATACCGCGACGATGCCGATCATGGACTTCGCCAGCGCGCCGGTGATCCGCTGGAAGAGGTCCACCAGGGATCCTGCGTCATGCACCCCAAAGTTATCGAGTTCGTTTGGTTTCAGGTGGCGATGTGCGCGCATCAACATTTGCGCCTCTTCCTGCCCGCGCGACATCCACTCGTTGCCCTTTGTTTGAATGTTGATCGCGAAATTGATGTTGTTCGTGCCATAAAATTTCATCAGTGTCTGAATGGGAATGTAGGCGAAATTATCCTGCGATTGGCCCACGACCGTGCCAATCTTTTTTGCCACACCAACCACAAGGTAAGGCCGGCCGTCAATATCGAGGTTTTTCCCAATCGGATCGCGGCCGGGAAAGAGTTTTTCGGCGACGTCGGTGCCGATTAAAGTGACGAGAGAACGATGTGCGTTGTCTGAATCCGTAATGTAGCGCCCCTGTACGGGCTCCTCCATGTCTATGTCGCCGATATTCGCGCTAACACCACGAATCGAGGTGTCTTCGATGGTCTGGCCGTTGGCTTTCGCGGCTCCAGTCCTTCGCGCCTCGATCCCAGTGCGGACCGCGCTCCTCATATTGTCGCGCAGAAACTCGTATTCTTCCCAGGTGATGACTTTGTTCCGCCGCATGGCTTTCACGATTTCGTTGACGTCGGTGAGGATCGGGAAGCGCGTAACGAGGAAAACGTTTGACCCCAGATTCGCGATGCGAGTGGCCACATACAGGTTCACCCCGGAGATCAGCGCAACCACCAGGATCAGCGTGGAAACGGAAAGGACAATCCCCAGCAGGACCAGGAAAGAGCGCAGTTTGTGCGTGCGTAGCGTTTCAAGGGCTACGAAGACGGGCTCCCGCAGATGGATTCGAGTCTTCACGAAACCACGCCGGCTTTCCATGCTTCCATACGCACAATACCCCTAAAAAGATTCACCCGCACGGGAATCGAAACAAATAGCCGCAGAGAATCCGGCAACTCCATGGAATGCCGCACAGTGAAGCTTCGGGTACCCGCGGACCCTGGCGTTGGGGAGGCTGATGTAACCATCGAAACCGCCTCATTGCTGGCGGCGCATGTTGCGGAGGATAGTGTGGCCTAGAGCAGGCCCTCGATGACCTTGGCAATGTCATCGTGATTGACCAGGCCGACGATCGTCCTGATCTTCTTGCCGTCGCGTGTGAAGAGCATGCTGGTGGGCAGGCCCAAGATTCCGCCGAACTTTTCCGCGATGGAGTCGTTACCCAGAAGAATCGGATAATTCATCGCCTCTTTCTGGCCGTTCACGTCGAAACGCTCTTTTTCGAGGAAGGGCTCGATCGCTTTCTTGCCCTCTTCGTCCATCGAAACTCCCAGAATCGTGAAGCCGCGCGGGCTATACTTCTTCTGAAACTCGATCATCCACGGAATTTCGACTTTGCAGGGCTCGCACCAGGTGGCCCAGAAGTTCACCAGGACCACCTTTCCTTTGTATTGCGCGAGCGTAACGTCGCGACCATCGAGATCTTTAACAACGACGTTCGGCGCCGGGGAATCGCTGGGCATGCCGGGCGTGCTTGCCGCCGGCCTTCCCGCTGCGGGGAATTTCCGATCGGCCCAGACCATGACCGTCAGAAGTGCAATCACGCCGAGGCCGACCAGGATGCCCTTTTTCATTTCTAAAACTCCCCTTTTCTGGCGGGCT
>JBGPXQ010000105.1:0-8240 GCA_041492805.1 Terriglobia bacterium
ATATGGGAGGCCAGCGGCATTGCTGGATCAACCAGACCATGTCGCGTTATTACTTCGCGCAGGAAAGCCCGATCGGACGGCATTTGGTAGACGAATATCCGGACTCGCGCGCGGAGTGCGAAGTCGTTGGCGTCGTGGCGGATGCGAAATACAACGGGCTTCGCGGCGAGACGCCGCGGCGCTTCTATGTGCCGTTCATGAATCCCATCGGCGAGACGTCCCGCGCGGTCTTCGAAATTCGTTATGCCGGCGCCGGCACGGCGGTGTCTGCCGCGCTTCGACAGGCCGTGCACGAAACCGACGGCACACTCGATCCCCTCGAAATTCGCACGATTCCCGGACTGATTGACCGCCGGCTCGTGCGCGATCGCCTGACCGCGCGGCTTTCGAGCTTCTTCGGCACGGTTGCGCTGCTGCTGGCCTGCATCGGACTCTACGGAGTGCTCTCTTACAATGTTGGGCGGCGCACCAGCGAAATCGGAGTGCGCATGGCGCTCGGCGCGCAACGAGGAGACATTCTGCGGTTGATTCTCAGTGAAGCGCTGCTGGTCACTCTGCTCGGGGCCGCCATCGGGGTGGGAGTCGCGTTCGCCGCGACGCGCGTGCTCGAGAGCTTGCTGTATGGCGTCACGGCGCGCGACCCGATGACGCTGGCCGGCGCCGCCCTAGCGCTCTTGGTTGTCGCCGCGCTGGCCGCCGCGGTGCCGGCGTGGCGGGCGTCGCGCGTGCATCCGATGGCCGCATTGCGCTACGAGTAGCGCATCGAGCGCAAGCCTCAGTGCTGCGCTGCCGCGGCCATCTGCGCAAACGTGATGAAGTGTCCCGCCGGGTCCTTCACGCCGATTTCCTTCGCGCCGTAAAACGTCGTGCGGACGGGAATCACCACCTCGGCGCCCTTCATCACGGCTACAATCTCGTCCAGGTTTTCGACCTCGACGTAAAGAAACGTCGGGCCCTTGCGCAAGGCCTGCGCGAGCGCGGGCACATCCTTCTCCGCGCTGGCGTAGCTCTGGTACATCAGCTCGACTCGGCCCTGCTGTAGAATCACGAAGGCGAGCTTGTCTCCCTCCGGCACCTCGACGGTTTTCTCGAAGCCCAGGCGTTCCATCCAGAACTTGGCGCAGGGCTCGATCGCTTCGACGAACAGGACGGGGGTGATTTTTTTCACGGCCATATTGTTCTCCTCTTGACAGCGAGTCTAGTCTAAATTAGACTACTGAACGATACAAGAGCTTCGACGCTCGTGTCAAGGAGGATTTCCATGGCAACCCAACCGCGCCGCCTGCAGGACTTGATCTCCATCGGCCCCGCGATGCTGAGGGATTTCGATCTTCTCGGCATTCGCACGGTGACGCAGCTCCGCCGGCAGGATCCCCAAAAGCTGTACCACAAACTCTGCCGCGTCACGGGAGAGCGCCAGGACATCTGCTGCCTCGACGCCTTCCGCGCCGCCGTGGCGCAGGCCCGGAATCCGCTCCTGCGGGCCGAGAAATGCCAGTGGTGGTATTGGAGCCGCAAGCGCAAGGAGCGCGATGCCCGCCGCTAAGCCGCGCGACTTGACGACGCCCGATCTCGTCCTGCTGAGCCTTCTCGCCGAGCGGCCGATGCACGGCTACCAGGCGAATCTCGAGCTCGAGCGCCGCCAGGTGCGCGATTGGGCCGGTGTTTCACGGCCGCAGGTGTATTACTCGCTCGAAAAACTTGCCCGGCTCGGCATGATCCGCGCGGCGAAAAGCGTCGAGCCGCTCTCCGGCCCGGAGCGTCGCGTCTTCGCGACAACCGCGAGGGGCCGCGCCGCGCTTGCCGCTGCGCTCAAGCGAGATTCCTGGACGACGCAGCGCGAGCGGCCTCCGTTCCTCACCTGGATTGCGCTTTCCTGGCAGGCGACGCCCGGCGTTTTCCGGCGACAGGTTCGCCGCCGTCAAGAATTTCTGGAAAGGGAACTCGCGCGCGAAACAGCCACGTTGCGTGAGGTTCGAAAAGAGGTCGGTCACCGGTTCCACGAGGCGGTTTGGGCCCTCAGCCTCACGATCCAGCAGTTTCGCGCCGAGCTGCGCTGGCTCCGGAGTCTATCGCGCGAAGTTCATCGCCGCGCTCCTGCCCGTCATCCGCAGTACGTTGCGAAAACTGCGGAATAGGGGAACGTAAGTACGCCCGGATCGCATCGGCTCGAGTGTAGGTGCTGGAAAAAACGAGAGGCGACGCTCCACGCAGCCGCAGCTTCGCCAGTGGTGCTACCTGCAGGCAGGATGCGCAACCGGCCTGCTCACAGGGCGCACTATTTCTTTTCGGAGATGTTCACGGATGCACGCGTCGTTTCCCAGTCCAGGCGCATCGTGCAACCACCGCCAGAATGATCGAATGAGATGGTGAAGTTTTCAACCGCCGCGGGAAGCTTCGACACTTTCATATCCACGCGCGCCAAGTCGTCCGATTCCCCTGGATAAGGGATTCCCCACTCGCCGGTTTTCTTGCTGATGATCAGCGTCCACTTGTCCTCGTTGGGAATGGCGAAAATCGTGTAGCTGCCTGCGGGCACGGACTTGCCGCCCACGGTCAGGTCGCTCGCGGTGACAAACGTCGTGGCTTCGTTGGCGCCTGCACGCCACACCTCTCCATAAGGGACCAGTCCGCCATAAATCTTGCGGCCCTTCATGCGCGGGCTGGAGTAATCCACCGTAATCGTTTTGCCGCTCGCGAACTTGCACTGCGCGTTCGCCGGCGGGCTGGGACGTTTGCTCTTGTCCTGCTGGCTGCGGCCGGGGAGGGCCAGTATGGCGAGACTCAGAAGTAGCAAACTACAAACCGCAATAAATCGTTTCTGCATGTTTTCTCCTCAGATCGAAGTATCGGATGACTTAGACGCACAGGGGCGGCGGAACGATAGCACGCTCTTTGGATTGTTCCATCATTCTAATAGGTCTGGCTGCTCGCGGACGATTCGAGCCCACAGCGGCTGAAACTGGAACCAACCCGCGTCATGCGTTCCAATCTGTTTCCGCGTCGCTTCGGCGTTCGCGGGGTCGATCTTTACCGGGGTGCCCGCTGCTTCGGCCAGCAGTTGGGCCTGGCAGCTCCGCTCCATGGTGATGAACCACCACGCCGCCTCATCCACCGAGTGGCCCACGGTGAGAAGGCCGTGATTGCGAAGAATCACAGCTTTGCCGCTGCCGAGGGCTTGGGCGATGCGCTCGCCTTCCGACGTTGTGTACACGACTCCGGTGAAATCGGCGAACAGCCCGTGGTCTCCATAGAACGCGCAGGAATCTTGCGTCAGGGGATCGAGCAGCCGCTCGAGCGACGACCAGCTCTTGCCGTGCAACGAATGAGCGTGCGCGGCCGCGACGATGTCCGGGCGTGCCGCGTGCACTTGCGAATGGATCGCAAACGCCGCCGCATTTACCGGGTACTTGCCTTCCACCACTTCGCCGTGCTGATTCACCAGAATCAGATCGGACGCGCGGATCTGGCCGAAGTGCATTCCGAAGGGATTCACCCAGAAATGATCCAGGCGCTCGGGATCGCGAGCGGTGATGTGGCCGGCCACTCCCTCGTCAAACCCGAAGCGCGAAAAAAGCCGGAAGGCGCCGGCGAGGCGCTGCTTGCGATGCAATCGATCTTCCGCCGCGGTGGCGAAGGTTGGGGGCTTGGGCAAGCGAAGAACATTCACGGGTGTGGCCATGCGCGCGCCTCCTTCGGAAGCAATTGCGAGACAAACTATATCGCTGCGACGCGAGCCCCGCAAGAGCCCGCCTCGTGCCCGCTTATGTCAAACTTCTCGTTACCCGAAAAATTCAGCGTCCGGTGAGTCGCAAGCTCAAACCGGGCACGCCAATCTTCCGCCCATTGTCGCCCTTCGTTGTTGCGGAATTGGAATACGTCCGGGGGACCCCGGCGCAACACTTCCTTGCCTCAAGCCGAGAACATCGTCGTAAATTGAGCTCCGCCGAGGCTTGACGGACGTATTCCGACAACTGGAATCCTCGCCAAGTGGCACAGGTCACTGCCATCAATCGGTTTCTCAGGTAGCGGCTAGATTTGCCTTTCCGAGTAGCGTGAATCCTAGAGAAGCAAACACCGCCGGGCTGGGCTCGAATTCGAACGAGCCCATTCAGCTAAATGGTGCATGAGCGGCTGCTTGGCCCCTCGCAGTCTTCTGGAATGATTGACAACCTAGTGGGACAATACATAGGTTCTTAACATGTCATTCTTCGACACAATAAAAGCGAGAATAGGAAATGAGACCTACACCCGTCTGGAGAGGCAGGCCGAAAAAGAAGTAGCGCTGGCGAAGCAAATGGCTTTGCGGGATCAGTATCTCCAGGAGAACTTTTACACACAACGCTTCCTGCTCGGCGAGCTACGGGGCGATTGTGAATATTTCCAGAAGCTCGGATTGAAAATCCTGCCTACTGATGTAGTGAATATTCTTTTCAGATGCAAGCTTCTGTTTGCGGCTGAGACCGAACAGGAATATGCCCAAAGAGCTGGCGGTGCCTTCCCTCTCGGAAGCTCCGTCCTGGTTGTCCGATGGTGCGAGCGGTCTGAAAGAATCGATGTCGTATTGAATAGACACTTCTCACAGTTGGAGGCTGAAATTGAAGAACGAACCTTAGTCGCCCATATCGAAAATTTCACTTCGATCACCGGGGATACTGGTCCGCAAGAAGGTTTTGACCAACTCTTTGCGAAACTAGGGTTTCCGTTTGTAAGCTTCTTTGAAGGTGAACATCTAATTGAGAAGCACAAACAGCTGGAGCCCGGACTTCCTGTCCACGATTTGGCTTGCGCTAAGAGGTTCTTCTCTGCGTCGTCGATGGGATTCAAGGTCTCGGGATCGAAAGAGTATTGCTTTTGGTATTCGTCAATGTGGTTGAGGACACTCCTTAATCTTCTCCGAATCGCTAGCTACATATACCCTGGTCAAAGAGATTTCGGATGGGACGTACAAATGCGCGGGCCCGCGTATCCTGTATTTCTGGGAGAGCATTCGCAAGGGATGTATAAGTGGGACGAAGACAAGAAGGAATCCTGGGCGAAATTACCTGACGGCTGTCTCTTTCTTTCATTTGGATACCGTAGTTTGTCCAAGACGTGGCTCGACGGAAGAACGATTCCAAGGATTGAAAAATTCATGCTCGACCACAAAGCGATCTTTGGTGGCCTTACAAATCCTTGGAATGCGAAGAGCATAGGTGATGTCGCACCAGCGCTGGACATTCTAAGTTCCGCTACGCAGATCCCAGATCTGGGTGCCAAAATCTTGCTCATCTACTGTTGCCTTGAACATCTCTTCGTTCCTAAGAAGGCATATAGTGAAAACAAAAAATATATTGTCGGCGGCATGAACGCGTTGGGACCTCAGCTGCTTTCTTGGTTTGACGGCTTGTACGATCTTCGCTGTGCCTATGCGCATAAGGGCTTTGTCCTAAGGGATGACAAGACGATGGGCCTTGTCTCGGACTCCATGAAAAACGTAATGACACTTCTATTAGCAAAGCTGTCCGTCTCGTAGCCAGGGCGGACCCACGAATGGTCAGCCACCATTGATATAACAGTCTCGCAATTGCGCACGCCCGTTTCGCCGAACAAAACGAACAATAATTGTTGGTGAGCCTGAGCTTCATCTTTCAGCTAGAGAAGGGCCTGCGGGGCCGCCAATGATGTTACGGCCGTAGGTAGAACCTCGAGAGCGTGCGCCATTGATTGCGGGAGTAGTTCATTGGGCAAGGTTGGCACGGCTCGCCCTCCGACGGAATCACCCATCGGTGCTACGTTGAGAGGAAAGGCTATGCTGAATCATACAGATAAACAGGGGCCAGGAGCGGAAGTCCCCACGGCTCAGCCTCCCCTTACGGACGGCCTCCGTTCACGGCCGGTGTTTTCTGTGAAGAGATACGCAAACTGGGACGAAGCGGAAGTCCTGGAACGCGCCTGGAACGAGCTTCTTGCGCAAAGTGCCGCGCGCACCATATTTCTAACATGGGAATGGATGAAAGCCTGGTGGGGCGCATTTGGAGCCCATCGCGATCTCGTCTTGCTCACCTTGACGGACACAGATGGAAAACTTGCGGTGATTGTCCCATTCCAGCGCACTTGGGAGAAGCTTGGCCCTCGAAATTCGGGGTGGCTTCTCCGGCTGGCGGGGGATGGGATCGGAGGATCTGAGAATCTGGATTGGATAGTTCGGGAAGGCTGCGAAGGCGCCGCGGTGCGCGCGATTGCTGACTGGCTAGACCAGAATAAATCCTACTGGGATTCGATCCGCTTGGATACAGTGCCGGGCGCTTCACCGGTACTCTCTGCATTGAAGGAAGAGCTCTGTCAGCGGGAGTGGCGCCAGGTCGAACGCCACAGCACGGGATATTCACTACACCTTCCAGAAAGCTGGGAAGAGCTGATGGTTTCGTTGCCCAAGAATATGCGCGCCCAGATCAATCGGCGCGTTCGGAAGCTGAACAAGCAATTCTCTGTTCGCGTGCGCCGCTGCGAGCGGCTGGAAGAAGTTCCCCAGTTTCTCGATTATCTTTTCGAGCTACATCAAAAACGCTGGGAGCTTCGTGGAAAGGAAGGGAGTTTCGTCCTGGAGCAGAAGCGTAGTTTCTACGCCGAGATGGCAATGAGATTCCTGCTGGCGGGCTGGCTGGACTTCTGGCTGCTTGAGGTGGACGGGAGGACCGCGGCCGTTGAGTTCGGGTTTCATTACAACGGCGTCTACAGTTTTCTGCAGGCAGGTTTCGATCCCCAATTCGCGGAATACAGCGCGGGTGTGGTCCTTCGCGCTCAAATCATGAAGGAATTAATTCAGCGAGGGCTGCGAGAATACGATTTCCTGGGTGGAGACGATGAGTACAAGCAACATTGGGCGCCCGCGACTCGAAGTTATGTCTCCCTGTCCATTGCCCGGCCCTACACTCTCGCCGCTGCGGGACTCGCTCTGGAAATCACACAAGAAAAGGCGAAGGAGTGGCTCCGAACGCACACCCCGAAGCCGCTCTGGTCAGCGGCGAAGGTTGCGTATCAACGGTTAAATCCAAGCGCAAGCCCGAGACTTCCTGAAATTCAGACCGCTCCGTTCGGACAATCGATTCGAGAATCATCCGTAGGGGAAGCGCAAGGGACGCTTCCGAGCAGCCCGCAAATTCTAGAGGCGCCGCCATCTGCAGTCTCCGTTGAGACAGGGAGCGTTGAGCTGCTCGATCATTGGTCTGACGAGTGGCGCAAACTCTGCACGGAGGACCCGGAGCACCAACCCTTCTACCGGCCCGAATGGATTGCTGCTTACCTGCGCGCCTTTGAGCCAGAAGCCAAGATCTTGCTACTTACCGCGCAAGTTGGCGGGCAACTCAGTGCGATCCTGCCATTGGTCGAGGAGCACACTCATTTGTATGGGCTGCCTGTGCGGCGACTGAGAGCCCCCGTCAACGACCATTCAGGCCGCTTCGACTTCGTTCGCCGCGCCGGGCAGCCGGGCGATGCGGCGGTCGGCGCGATTTGGAAGGCTCTTCGGGACCGGCGCGATTGGGATCTGCTGGAATTCAAGGACGCACCCGCAGGAGGCGCCGTGGATTTTCTCGCGAGCCTCGCGCAGGCCGACGGATTCTCTGCCGGTTCCAAGAGCTCGTTGAGCGCGCCCTACCTGCGTTTCGATGGAACGCAGAGCGGCGACGATTGGTGTTTGCAGCGCCTGAGCCCCAATCTGCGGCAGAGTTTGCGCCGGATTCTGCGCCGGACCTCGGAAGAGGGAGAGCTTCGACTTCGAAGAATTGAAATTGCGGATTCCGTGGAGCTGAACCGGTTCTACAAACTGGAATCGGCCGGCTGGAAAGGCGTGCGTGGCAGCGCCATCATCCTCCGCGAGAACACGCGGCGCTTTTATGACGAAGTGGCGCGCACAGCCGCACAATTCGGTTATCTCTCGCTCTATTACTTGGAGCTCGACGGCCAACTGCTGGCCGCGCAGTTTGGACTGGCCCACGGCGGCCGTTATTACATGCCGAAATGCGCGATTGCCGAGACGGCCCGGCGCTATTCGCCCGGGCACTTGCTCATTCACGCGGTGCTGCAGGACATCGCGCAAAGAGGCTTCTCAGAATTCGACTTCATGGGCACCGATGATGAATACAAAATGAAGTGGGCGTCTGGAGTGTGTCCCCACTCCGATTGGTACGTATTCGGTGAAAGCATTACGGCCCGGCTCCTCTGGTTGGCACGGTATCGTGTCAAGGCTCTGGCTAAGA
>JBGPXQ010000038.1:0-12079 GCA_041492805.1 Terriglobia bacterium
GTGAAGACGGGTCCGGGTGTCACCTGGCCGATGGCAACTGCGTCCACCAGTTGTGCGTCGGTGACCCATGCTCGATGCGCCACGAGATCTGTCCGGAGAAACGCGAGCAAGACGTACCCGCTGCCGAAGACGACGGATCCGATCTTCAAGAAAACCAGGAACATCGCCCACATTCCCGGCGCAAGGCCCGGCGCGAGTGTCGTTGCCGCGCCCGCTCCTGCAATTGGAAGAAGCTTCACCATTTTCAAACGGAGGCTGCGGCGTAACAGTAAGAATGCGCCGGGTCCTGTTGGACGATGCTCTTTCCGTTTCAGAAAAAATGCGTGCGCGCAGGCAGCGGTAGCTCCCGTCCCGGCCAGGATCAGCAGCGCATTCACGCCTAGAAAACTGAGCGCAATGCAAGACATCCCCGCGACCGCGAGCAGACTGCTCTTGACCGCCGTGCGTCCGAGTCCCCACAACGCTTGCAGGATGACTGCAACGACGACAGGCTTGACGCCATAAAGTAACGCGGTCGTCGCCGGCAAATGCCCGAAGCGCACATACGCCCAAGCAATGCATGCCACCAGGATCGCTGCGGGAAGAATGAAGCAGACGCCGCCCACCACCAAACCCATCCAGCCGGCACGCAAATAGCCTATGTGGATAGCCAATTCGCTTGAGCTCGGTCCGGGAATCAGACTGCTCGCGCCGAGCAGATCGAGAAATTTTTCGCGCGACAACCATTTGCGGCGGCGAACGAGTTCGTCTTCCATCATCGCAACGTGCGCGGCGGGCCCGCCGAACGCTGTCGTTCCCAGACGCAGGAAAAACAGACCCAGTTCCGTGAGGGAACCTCGCTCGCCTCCGCCAGTCGCCGCAGCCTGGCTCTGCGGGAGATCAGACATTGCCAGACTTCTCTCCATCGGACATGCCTCACCTCGCTTTCCGGCGCGCGGTTTCCGGAATCGCCCCCCCGAACCGCTGGAGTGTAACGCAATCCGGCATGGAGAGACACCTAGCACGACTTCAGGTGGTGGGCCAGCTTCCGAAAATTCGGCTTCACGGAATGTGGGAATTAACGTGCAAGTAGAAGGCGAGGCGGGCACAGCCACGCAAAGTCGACCGGTACCGTGGAAGCTACGAACCAGATTGTTTTGTGTCCGGGTCGCGGGGAGGCCAGTCGTCGGGCGGAAAGTCTATCGGCCAGAACGGTTGATTCAGTCCGATGAACGCGAATCCCACCTGCCATGCGGTACCCGTTGCTGCATGATACGCAACCATGCATTCCACCGTCTCTTTGGTCTGCAGGTTGGTGAGGACGAGCCTTTGTCCCCTGTTCACCCTTGTTCGAAGGGTCACCAAGCCGCCAAAAGCGCTGATCTCAACCGTATGGGTATCTTCCGTAAAGCGTGTTCCTTCGGCGTTATATCCGGAGACCCTCACCTCAATTTGCATAGCCACTCGTTGCGTTTTTCTGCGATTCGCCGCTACCCATGTTGCCGCGACAAATGTTGACAGCCAACTATCCAGGATTCGAAACTCCTCTCCTTCCATCGACGTAAACGCCAGGGCCAGGCCATCGTTGGGGGAAGCCCGCACAACTCGCGCCTGCGCCCTTATGTGATCGCCGCCCTTCTTCAGCGTTATTGTTACCTCGGTCTCCAATGGAAGTACGCAGTCAGTCTGTACATAGCAGCCCCCCCGGCTTAAGTCACCGAGGCGCGCCTTGACGAGTTTGCCGCTTTCGGTGTGCAAAATCTCAACTTCGGGAGCTACTGACAACTGGTAACGCGGACTCGTGCGACGTTCAGAACTCTTGCGCTGGTGGTCTCTCTTATTGGAATCATCTGACATTTGTACAACGTAGCTTACCATCGAAGTTAAGCCGAGCCATTGAACCACTTTGTTAATATTTCGGGTTGTGTCATAGCACGAACAAGATCGTGGCGGTGAGTCCGGTGGCAGCACGGCGCGTGCGGCAGCGGGCGTGTATGAACGATGGATTCCAGCATCATGGCTTGACCAACTCTCGAGAAACGCCATTGTCGGAAAGTAGTCCACTGCCCGACTTTGGCAATTTGGTCATCAGTTTTCGGTAACGGTGTCCCTAAGGAATAATTCTGCTTCGCGTGTAGAATAGTGGGGCATTCAAGAGCATAGGCGGTGATTTCATGTCTTTGGACTATCTACTCAAAACCGAACCTTCCGAATATTCCTTCGACGATCTTCAGCGCGACGCAGTTACGGTGTGGGATGGTGTGTCGAATCCGGCCGCGGTGAAGCACCTTCGAGAAATGAAGCCGGGCGCGAGGCTCGTCATCTACGAGACCGGAACCCGCAAGAGCGCGGTTGGGACGGCGTCCGTTGTTTCGGTGGACGCCTCCGATCCGAAAAATCCGGCGGTTAAGATTAAAGTTGGGAAAGCGCTCGCGAATACGGTTTCGCTCGAGCAAATCAAGGCCAACAAGCTGTTCGGAGATTCACCTCTTGTGCGCCAAGGAAGACTCTCTGTCGTACCTTTGACGAACGCCCAGTTCAAGGCCTTAACGGGCGCCTGATCACCTGAACCCCGCAGCGAGTATGTGAAAGTCAGACGCCGATGGAAGGCGGTCTCGCCACCTGCAATAAGACTGCGTGGAAACCTCTAGCGGGCTGCAGAGCCGGTCATGTAAGGCTTCATGTCAACCGATTTCCAATCTCCACGAATGATCGCGGCGCGAATCTGCGCCGGCGTCTTTCCCTTTTGCGTCAGTTGGTAGGCGAGAACCGCTTCTTTCTGGCAGATGTCGCACTGCGAGCCATGCTCGCTCGCGTAGCAATCGAGCAGGCTCTTGTGCCCGTTGTTACGGTCGCAGTAGCAGTAGCACGGCTGCTGGTACAGGACGGGCTTGATTTTCGCCGCCAGCGCATAAACGTTGCGGTTCAGCGCATCGGGAAACAATCTTGGGTCGAGCGTGGCCGGAATCGGCGGCTTCAACGCATACGCGTGATAAGAAGGAATGCCCTGGTCAGCGGGAGCGGGCATGTCCATTTGCATCTGCGCGCCAGCAGCGTCCATTTCGGGAAGCACCGTTGGACGAAGGTGCGCCAGCCCTGCACCTGCGAGTGCCAGGTTGAACGCCACCGCAATCGCGAGAATTTTGCCGGTCATCATGGAAACCTCCTCGGCCGCTTCAAAAACGGTAGCGCATCTCGCAGCCATCCGCAACCCGGCATCTTGATTTAAAGGTCATCGAACACCGGAACGAAGAGACTTGCCCACAAGACGCCGAAGCAACGCCGCGATCGTCTGAATTTGTTTCAAGAAGGATTCGGATCTGGTTCTGGAGGGTTCTGCAAATCAGGTGCAGGGTCCGTAGATGATTCTGGTTCGGAGCGCGGCGCCTCGGAAGAAGAAGCAGTGGCGGAGACACTGGCGGCCGATACGACTTCGGCAGCGGCCTCACTCGATCCTGTCTCGAGCCGCGCCGCCAGTACTTCGACGAGCAAGTCGACCAGTCGCCGACCCGCCTCGCCATCGGGATCGAGTTCCGGGTTGTACCCCGCCACTTCGATGGCGGCCAGGTTCGGTTGAGAGGCAAACACGTGGAGCGCATCACGCACTTCGCTCAGGCTGAGCCCGCCTTCGCCAGGGAAATTGGTCGCGCGAAACTCCTCGCTCGAAATGACATCGACGTCGAAATGGAGCACGAATTCGTGTTTCGCGGCATGCACGCGCTCGAGTGCCGCCCGCGCCGCAGTCGCAGCTCCCACAGCCGAGACTTCCAGAGCCGGATGCCGGCGCAGCGGAGAGGACACAAGATATTGCTCTTCCGGCTGGTCCAACCGCTCAAAACCGAACAATGCAACATCAGGCTCGCGGACGAGCGGCGGCTCGCCCCAGAACCGGACCAGTTCCGGCGCGCCCCGCCCAATGACGTGCGAGATCACCATACCGTCGATGCACCCGGAAGGCGTCGTTGCCGGCAGGTTCAAGTCGGCGTCGCGGTCCATATAGATCAGGCTGACGTTGCGATAGTAGCGCCGCGTGCCCGCGACGACCGCCAGGACAGAGATGCAATCGCCGGTCAGGATCAACGGCAGCGCGCCTGTTTTTACGGCCACTTCGACACGTGGCCTCAAATCATTGAGGGACTTCAGGATTGCCGGAACATTTCTCGCTCGTGGATGCTCCTCGTCAGGCTGGAAAACTTGCGTAGCAGTGTCGCCATGATCGGCAACTTCGAATCCGGCCGCTTTCAGCCGGTCAGCCAGCCCCGCGGCGCGCAACGCGGCAGGCGCGCGCTCATGCCCGGCCCGGAGCGCAGCCGCACTTGTAGCCGAACCCAGCAGGACAATTTTCTTCGGCTGACGGATGATCTTGACCGCCAAAATCGCTCTCCTGGAGTAGGAATTCGTCCGCCCATACGGACGACAGACTGCCTGCCGCTCCGCTCTACCACGAGCCCGGAGCCAAAATCCTGACTAACCCTATTTCGGAGCCGGCGTGATCGTGGTCAACTCCGGGGGGAGTGTGAACCGCACGTCTTCACGGATGAGGTCGAGATCGCGCTGGTTTGTGAAGCCAAGTGCAGCGAGATGGTCGCTCACGTGCTCGACCAGGATTTCCGGCGCCGACGCGCCAGCGGTTAGGCCCACGCTGCGAATGCCTTCGAGCCACCTCGGATCAATGTCCTTGGCATCATCAATCAACTGCGCAGGCACACCCGATCGCTTGGCGACTTCGACCAATCGATTCGAATTCGAACTATTCGGCGAGCCAACCACAAGAATCAGATCGACTTCACGCGCCAATTGTTCGACCGCCTCCTGCCGATTCTGCGTGGCGTAGCAGATGTCGTCGGAAGCCGGACCGGCAATCTTGGGGAACCGCTCCCGCAGGCGCGCGACAATTTCCTGAGTGTCGTAAAGACTCAGCGTCGTCTGCGTGAGGAATGCCAGGCGGTTCGGATCATTAACATTAAGTGCGTCCACCGCTTCGACGCTGTCCACCACCACCGTCTGCTCCGGGGCTTCGCCCGACGTGCCCACGATTTCCTGGTGGTCCCGGTGCCCGATCAAAATGATCGTGTGGCCTTCACGCGCAAACTTCAGCGCCTCCAGATGGACCTTCGTCACCAGCGGGCAGGTCGCATCAATCACCCGCAACTCGCGCAGCCGCGCCTCTTCGCGCGTTGTAGGCGGGACTCCATGCGCGCTGAAGACGAGAACTGCCCCGAGCGGAACTTCCTCTACGTTCTCGACAAAGATGGCGCCACTCTCGCGAAGTTGTTCCACTACATACCGGTTGTGCACAATTTCGTGGTGGACATACACAGGCGGGCCATAGGCTTGCAGCGCCAATTCCACGATGTCCACCGCGCGCACCACCCCGGCGCAAAATCCCCGGGGGCGCACGCGGATCAAACTCTTCCCCTCACTTCCAGATTCGGTCTGGTAGCTCATTGGGCAGCCTCAAAAATTCCATAATACATTATCACGGGAGGGGACGATTAGGCGACCTATTGGCGGAATCCAAGTTTCGCGATGCTGATCAGAGGTGTCGTTTGGCCAGGTGCGAGCAGGATGGCGGGTGGGCCAACCTTTAGGTGATTCCGCACTTTGGGGTGCCGCACCCTTTGGACTTGATTTTTCAAAGGGCGCGGGTCTTGACTTTGCTCATTATGATTGGGGAAGAACAAGAGAGTTTCCCTCAGTAGAAGGCGATGTCTTTCATAGGGTAATGCCGGCGATTGCGGGTCCAGAGCTCCAACTTATGGATGGAGACGGTTGCTGCTATGAGCGCGTCTCCTAATTCCACGTGATGGCTCTTCGCATACTGTCTAAGATAATCTCCCGCCCGCTGCCCGATCTTGATGTCGATCGGGATGCATTGGATTGCAACGAAGAGTGTGTTGAGAGTTGGATGCTCCTGCGGCCGGGCGCCGTGCCAGAGTTCTGCGACGGTCACCGGCGAGCACAATAGTGCGGTGTCGCTCCGGCTTAACTCGTCCCAGCGGGCGAGGACGGCATCGTCCCGCGCTCGCGAAACCTCAATCAGAATGTCCGAATCAATCAGTACGGACTTCAAGACACAATTCTCCTGAGCCGTTTCCCTCTTCGAAGCCGGCGCACATACGTCGTGGAGTCGGGCAAATCCTTTCGATTCTTCCATATCCCGACCAGCGCCTGCATCGCTTGCCTGCGACCAGCGGGCGAACTCCCGTATTTATCGCGGACCGCCTGACGGACTAACTCAGAAATGGACGTGCCCTGTTGCCGCGACCGGACATGCAACGCCTTCCAGATGTCTTCGTTCAGATAAAGCTGTGTGCGTTTCATGATGTATAGTATACATCACTCTGAACGTTGCGGAGGCCCAAATGTTGTTAGAGGGAAAGGTGGCGGTCATTACCGGGGGAGGGCGGGGGATCGGCCGCGCCATTGCCTTGAAATTTGCGGGCGAAGGCGCGGCTGTTGTGGTGGCTGCGCGCACGAAATCGGAAATTGAAGCGGTGGCAAAGGAAATCCGCGATGCCGGCGGCCGCGCCGCAGCGGTTCCCGCCGACGTGGCCGATGAAAATCACTGCGAACATCTCATCCGCGCATCCGAGGCGCAATTCGGCCGCGTCGATATTCTTGTAAACAATGCTGGTGAGTATGGTCCGGTGAAGCCGGTTGAGGAAATCAGTCCCCCGGAGTGGGACCATGTGATCGCCGTACACTTGCGCGGGGCCTATCTGTTGACGCGTCTAGTGCTTCCGGGAATGTATGCTCGCGCCTCCGGAGTCATTCTGAACATCTCGAGTCTGTCGGCGAAATCCGCGTATGGGTGGGGCTCGCCTTATGCGGCAGCGAAGGCGGGAATGTTGGGACTGACACGCGTGGTTGCAGCCGAAGCCGCCCGCAAAGGTGTGCGCGTGAACGCGATATGTCCGGGTCCGGTAACAGAAACCAAAATGTCAAAGGATCTCGGCAAAATACTCGCCGAACGCATGGGCGTGACGCCGGAGAAGCAACTCGCCGGTTTTCTCAACACCGTCCTGCAGGGACGCGGGCAAACCGCCGCTGAAATCGCCGCGGCGGCACTCTTCCTCTGCTCGGATGATGCCAGCGCGATTACCGGGCAGGCTCTGAACGTGGACGGCGGAACGGCTTTTTACTGAGGTCTTCCGCCAGGGTCCACCCACGGCGCGCCAATTGAAATGCGGGACGTGCACGCTGCCCTGCCCACCCTAAACTCCACTGGCCGACCCGGTCCACCAGATAGAGCACCAGCGCAATGATTGCCAGGATGACGAATAAACCCGTGAACAACATCAGCGCTGCCAGCATCTCCTGCACGAAATAAATCTGCAACCCTACGAAAGCCACAAGCCCCACCCACATCCACTTTCGCGCCTTCTTCTCGCTGAACATCTGGTTGACTTTCACCTGAATGAGCCCTTTCCGGGAACACGGAATTAGATGCAATTCATCGCCCAGAAGACGCACCCCCCATTTAAAAGCTAAGTCGTTCATTTTTCTATGGTACCTGGGTGCTATGCGAGCTCAAACTCTCAGCGTGGGACTACTAGTACGCATTCGGGAAGATTTATATGGAATTTGGAACTATCGCTTGCGCTTGCGAGACCGTCCGCTACTGCGCTTCTCCGCCGGCTCGGAAATAAGTTTCCGGACCAGGCCACTGCGCACCAGCCAGGCCAGTGTCTCGATGAAGAAGTTCCCGGAATAGTGCTTGCGTTTTTCAGGCGGCCATTCCCGCATCGGGAAATGACGCACCAGCACGACTTCCCGATTCTCAAAGAGTGCGAATCGCGGACGGCGATGTGTCAGCCAACCGATGTATTCCGCCGTCCGGCGCAGCAGCGAACCTTCGGCAGTAACCAGACGGCGAAACGGGGCGGAACTCACCGGTTCGATAAAAGTAAAGACAACGCATTCCGGGGCTTGCGGTTGCAGAAACTTGTAGTTTGCAGGATCGATGAGATATCCGACAAAAAATCCACAGCGCGCCCGCGTCCCGCGTATGCCTGGCGCGAAGAACCGATACCCGCGCAATGCCCCGCGCGCCTCGATTACCGCACGATAGCCGCGCAGGTAAGGCGCGGCGAGCGTTCGAATCCAGAGGTTCGAAGGGAAGTTCGAAGCAGCGTTCGAATGGGTTTCCCGGCGCACCCGGCTCAGCGGCCCTCGAATGGATAGCGGTCGCCCGCCTGGATTGCCGCGCTGATGCGCTGCCGCATCGCAATCGTGTCGGCAGGTTCGCGTTTCAGGAAGCGCCGCAGCACGGCGAGCTGCGTCCGCAGCATGTCGCCTTCCAGCACGGCAGCCAGCACCCTGCGTGCTCCGGCCTCGACCCGGTCAGCTGAATCATGAACAAACACGAGCGCCGCGTCCGCCATCACAGCCGAAGACTCCTGCCCGCGGGCGGCTTCCGCCTTCTGCACGCGCCGCAGGGAGGACTCGACCGCGTAGCACTCCATCACGATATCGGAAAGCTCGGCGACGATTTCCTGCTGATCCGCGAGGCGGTCACGATGTCTCTCAAGTGCCGCGCCCGCAACCAGCAGGAATGCCTTTTTCACTCCAGCCAGGATGCGCTCCTCTTCAGCCCATGCGCCCGGCGGCGTCTCCTCGAAAGACGGCCCGGCCAGGATTTCTTCGCGCAGTTTCGCGCCGGCCTGCAGCAGCGGCAGGGCGCCCGACGTCGCGCGCTTCATCAGCATTTGTATGATGAGCATGCGGTTGATTTCATTCGTGCCCTCGAAGATGCGATTGACGCGCGAATCGCGGTAGCCACGGGCGACTGGGTAATCTTCGTGAAAGCCGTAACCGCCAAAAATCTGCACGGCTTCATCGACGACGAAATCAAGCAGCTCCGAGCCGTACACCTTGCTGATTGAACTCTCGATCGCGTATTCCTCGAAGACCTTCATCGATTGCTGCGACTTGTCGCTGCCACCAGACGCAGTGATGGCGCGATCCATCAGTCCCGCCGAGCGGTAAATCATCGACTCCACTGCGAAAATGCGAACGGCCATCTCGGCCAGCTTCGCGCGGATCAATCCGAAATCGCCGATGGGCTTGCCGAAGGCCGTGCGCTCTTTCGCATACTTCGAAGCGGTTTCGAGCGTGCGCTTGGCTCCCCCTGTGCAGTAAGCGCCGAGGCTGAATCTCCCCGCGTTCAATATGTTGAATGCGACGATGTGCCCGCGGCCCACCTCGTGCAATAGGTTTTCCTTGGGCACCTGGCAATTCTCAAAAAAGATGGCTGTCGTGGAGCTGCCCTTGAGGCCCATCTTTTTTTCTTCCGCGCCGCTTGAAAAGCCGGGGAACCCGCGTTCGACAATGAAGCAGGAGAATTTTTCGCCGTCCACTTTCGCGAAAACAATATACACGTCCGCGAATCCACCGTTGGTGATCCACATCTTCTGCCCGTTCAGGATATACGAGCGCCCGTCCGGCGAAAGCACTGCGCGCGTGCGTGAGTTCTGCGCGTCCGAGCCCGCCTGCGGCTCGGACAGGCAATAGGCGGCCAGTTTTTCGCCCGTGGCGAGCAACGGAAGATATTTCTTCTTTTGTTCTTCAGTGCCGAAGAAAACAATCGGAAGCGTCCCGATGCCGGAGTGGGCTCCATGGCTCACGCCAAATGAGGCGTACGCCGATAAATTTTCCGCAAGCTGCACGCTCGACACTTTGTCGAGCCCCGCGCCCTCATACTCCTCCGGCACACCTCCGCCGAGCAGGCCGATCTCACCCGCCTTCTTGAGCAACTGCGCCAGCAGGCCGGGCTTGTGCTGTTCGAGATCAGGAATGAGGGGAATCACCTCGTTCCGAACGAATTCCTCGGCGGTCTGGCCAATGAGTTTCTGATCGTCGGTCAGGTCTGAGGGTGAGAAGACATCTTCAGGTGTGCACGTCTCGACCAGAAAACTGCCTCCGCGTGACGCCGCTCGCGGTAGCGATGTTGTGGCCATGGCCCCTCCCAATTCAGAAACTTTTTCCGGCGGGCTCCAAGTCGCCGACGCGCCAAAGCCAGCGCTATGGCGACGGCGCGTAGAGCCCGCACCCGACCACGATCACTGGTGCCCTCAGGCCGCGCCGGCGGCAGTCTTGATTTCTCCGATGTAGGACGCAGGCAAACTGTGTTCACCCGCGCCTTCGAGAATCGCCTGCAAATAATGCGCCGACGGGCGCAAACCCTTTTCCACCTTCGACGCGATGTAAACCTGCGCCGGGACCGGCTGGCCGCCGTCGTCGGGCGTCACCTGTATTTCGATGCGTCGGTAATGATCGGGGACGCCTTCATAGCGATCCAGGCTGCGGAAGGCGCCCTCGTCGATCTTGTATAATACGCCGTGAACGGTTTTCCCCGGCGCGGGCTGCACGTTGGCGCCGGCGGTGCCGCCGCGGACTTTCTTGTTGAAGCGCAATTCGAAATTCGATAGATGCGCGTTGTGTTCTTCCAAAATATTCCCCACACGGGAGCGCATTTGGGTGCGGTTCATGTTACTGCCATAAGCAAAATGCCAGACGGTTCTAGGAGCCATATTTCCTTTCTCGGTAACTGGGACGGACTGCCTGTGGTGTAGATAATCATTGTATCGAGGTTACAGCGCGAGGGCAAACTTCACGCGTCGTTGAAGCTGTATCAGTTTGAACAACATCCCGGCTGGAGCGTGCGGCGTCTTGCGCGATCCCGCAATCCGGGGTACTTCCTTTCCCAGTTGCAGATTGCGACCCTCAATTGGTATAGACTGAATCCACGAGTGGCGAGACGCAAGGTGCTGCCAGGAAACCGGAGGAAAAATCGATGCAATCCCCACGGCTGAAGAAAGTCTGCTTGGGATGCGCTACTCTGATCGCATTGGGCGGCGCTGCTTACCGCGTGATGCCCGCGCAGCAAAGCGTGCGGGCTCCGATTTCTGGCGGGCTCCACGCTTCACTTGAAGCGTTCAGCGTAAAAGTAGAGCCCGCACCCGTTGGAACCCGCCGGAATATTGTTCCTGCGAAGAAAGATCGCGGGGCGGCCGCGACCATAGCGGGCGGAGCTGGTCCACGATCGCAGTCGAGGATCTCCGGCGTCTCTGTCGCGGGTTCGCAGCCGGCCGGAACATTCGGCGCAGTCCCGTACACAAGAACCTGGGGCACAATTACTGGATTCGTGGCGCCCGGCGAGAACGTCCAGGGGCTTGGGGCCTTGCCCCATGACCCCGGCGGCAACTACGAATATAAGGCTGAATTTGAGATTATGGCTCCGGCCAAGCCCGGTTTGAATTCCGTCATTGTCATCGAAGCGGAGAATCGAGGTTCTCCGAACTTTCTGAATTCGCTGCACGGCATCGCGGCGACCGGTCCTCCGTCCGCTGCAACCTACGAACCAGGTTTCGGGAATGGCTTCCTTTTCGAGCACGCGACCTCATACGCGCGTGTGCAGTGGCAGACCGGGATTGCAGCGGGCGTGCCGAAGCAGGCCGAGGGCGTCGGCGAAGTCATCATTCGCGATTTTGGCCGTCTGCTCGCTGGACGAACTAAAATCGAGGCAAATCCTCGCTTCGATCCGGGCACCTACCACACTCTGATCCTTGGCGGGATCAGCCTGAGCGGCTTCTTCGTCAATACGTTCATCGCGGAAGGCTTCAACGCGGATCCTCTGGACGGTAAAGCCGTCTTCGACGGCGCGATCGCGGTCGATGGAACAGGTAATTGGCTCGCCTTGAATCAACTCGCCGCCGCGAACGGATCGGACGAGTTCCCCTACGTCGTGCCGAACGGGAAGCCGCTCGACGCAGCAGCGCTTTTGACCAGGCCTCAAAGCGACCCGTATTACATCGATATCGCCAATTACACCGACTTCTACCGGCTCCGCGCCAGCCTTACGGATCGGGCCACGCCATCCGAACGGATGCGCCGCTATGACTGGCCGGGCCCGCACGCCGCCGCACCCATTGACCAAAGTTCCGCAAGCGCTCGCGCCAGCAGGTGCAACGGCGGCATGTTGGTGGATCTAAATCCAATTTCGTACGCGCCATATCTGCGCGCCGTGATGTTCGAACTCGAGCGGGCGCTCGGCGTCGAGTCCGCAAGAAGCGCTCCGCCGTTGCCTCCGACGGTA
>JBGPXQ010000140.1:0-6899 GCA_041492805.1 Terriglobia bacterium
AAGCTAACGCTGCTCTCCCACAACCTCGTCCGCGGCGCCGCCGGCGCCGCCTTGCTCAACGCCGAACTCCTCGCCGCCCGCGGCTTCCTCAAGCACCGCCTCGCGCCAAGTAAGTCCCATTCCGCCGAACCCGTTTCGCGCTGACCGCCGCGTTTTCTTGACGTTGTGGGTCTCGGCCCCATCATCACTTCCACAATTGTCAATCAGGAAGCTATGGTCTACTCTTGCGAGAATTGAGGAGGAATTCTTGTCTCACCCGCGATCGCTCAAACGGTTACTAAGTCTCATCTCGTTGGCATTGGCCGCACACCCTTCGCTACTTGGAACGCTTCTAGCTGCGCCACAGTCTGCGAGCAGTTTGCCTCCCCCGGTGCATTTGACCGCCGAGCAAGATCATCAGCGCATTTTGGATCTACTGCATATCACTTCCCTTCGCCGCGGTCCCGACGGCGATCCAAAGTCGCCCACTGCCGCTAACTTCGACGAATCCAAGGTCACGCCTTATCCCAGCCTTCCCGATCCGCTGGTAATGAAGAACGGCAAAAAGGTGAAGACCGCAAAAATCTGGTGGCAACTGCGCCGCGCGGAAATCATCGAAGATTTCGACCGAGAAATTTATGGTCGGGCTCCAAAGAACACACCGAAAGTAAATTGGAAAGTGACCAGCACCACCAACGAAAAAAATGGAGACGTTCCAGTCATCACCAAGACACTCGTCGGCCACGTCGATAACTCCTCCTACCCGTTCATTACCGTCGACATTCAACTCACCATGACGACCCCGGCCAATGCCACTGGCCCTGTGCCCGTGATTGTGGAGTTCGGCTGGAGCGCCGAAGCCTTGGCTGCGATCAGAAAGCGCTTCACGGAAGCCCAATGGGCTGCCTTCGCTGGGAATGGGCCCAGTTGGCAGCAGCAAGTTCTTGCCAAAGGCTGGGGATACGCCATTCTCGTTCCCACCAGCGTGCAGGCGGACAACGGCGCAGGTCTCACGGAAGGAATCATCGGTCTGGTCAATAAGGGGCAGCCCCGCAAACTGGATGATTGGGGCGCCCTGCGCGCTTGGGCTTGGGGTGCAAGTCGCGCCTTGGACTATTTTGAGACCGACAAGTCCGTGGACGCCAAACAATTAGGCATTGAAGGTCTTTCGCGCCACGGAAAGGCAGCTCTCGTCGCCATGGCCTATGAACCGCGCCTGGCCATCGCCTTTGTCGGCTCCTCGGGTGAAGGCGGCGCCAAGATTCTTCGCCGCACCTTTGGAGAGCAAGTGGAAAACGTCGCCTCGACGGGTGAATACCACTGGATGGCCGGCAACTTCCTCAGGTACGCCGGTCCGCTCACTCCCACTGACTTACCTGTGGACGCGCATGAACTCATCGCGCTATGTGCACCGCGGCCGGTGTTTATCAGCAGCGGTTCGCAGCAAGTGGAAGGCGGCTGGGTGGACGCGAAGGGCATGTTTCTGGGCGCGGTCGGGGTTGGGCCAGTGTACAAGCTGCTTGGCAAGAAAGACCTTGGCGTCGCGGAGTTCCCTCCGATCGAAACTTCGCTGATCGATGGCGACATCGCTTTCCGCCAGCACAGCGGAGGCCACACCACCGGACCGAACTGGCCCTCGTTCCTCACCTTCGCCAGCCGCTACATCAAGGCTCCGCCACTCGCGCCGGCGCCCAAGGTTGCGGCCGATGAAACTTCAGGAGTGACCCAGGAAGTGGCGTTAACCTTCGACGACCTGCCAGCCCACGGGCCGCTTCCAACGGGACTCACTCGCGTGGACATTATTAAGAGCCTCACTCACGCGCTGCAAGTTGCACAGGCGCCTCCGGTCTACGGGTTCGTCAATGCGAAGAGATTGGAAGAAGGCCCGGACAATTTGCAGGTTCTGCAACTTTGGCGTGACGCTGGATTTCCGCTAGGCAATCATACCTTCTCACACATGGATCTCAACACGAATCCCCTGGATACATTCGAACAGGACCTCCTTGCCGGTGAGCCAGCCCTGCAAAAGCTCATGGGAGATCAGGACTGGCGCTGGCTTCGTTTTCCATTTCTCAACGAGGGAGATACAGCAGAGAAACACCATGCCGTCGCTGCTTTTGCCAGGGAACATGGATATAAAGTTGCCGAGGTTACTCTCAGTTTTGGCGACTATGCATACAACGAACCGTATGCGCGATGCCTGGTGAAAAACGATCAACAAGGTATCGAGCGATTGAAGCAGAGTTACCTCAGTGGTGCGTCTGAGGCCCTCGCTCAGGGACCGAAAATCGCGAAACTCATCTATGGCCGCGACATTAAACACGTCATGCTCTTGCATGTTGGCGGCTTCGAGACCGTCATGCTTCCCCGCCTCCTCGACCTAATCAAGCAGCTCAATTTCAAACTGATCACTCTGCCGGAAGCGGAGAGCGATCCTGCCTACGCGATGGATCCCGATTTGCCGTCCAACTGGCGTGGGACTTTCTTGCAGCAGATGCTGATTGCCAAACACATACCGGAACTTCCGCAATCCCCGGATCGGCTCGCGGAACTCAATGCCGTCTGTCGGTGATCGCATTGGCCTTCCGATGCCATCCCCAAAATCCGTGATATCACATGTTGTTTCTGGACGAAAAAGGGAGATTTCTTGAGCAGGAAATCGATTCTTGTTTTTTGTCTGTTGGCCGGTATAGCCCCAGTGCTGGCATTAGCGGGGCAGAGCAAGTCGAAAGCCGTCGGCAAGAATGACCGTTGGGTAGGCACATGGGCGTCGTCACCACAGCTCGCCGACGCAGGAAACGCGCCGCCGGCACCCGGATTCACAGATAGCACGCTGCGGCAGATCGTGCACGTTTCCATCGGCGGAAAACAGATACGCGTTCGACTTTCAAACGCATTCGGAGCGACAGCGCTAACCCTGACTTCCGTCCATGTAGCTCTTTCCGCAGGCGGCAGCGCCATACGGCCGGAGAGTGACAAAGCCCTCACCTTTCACGGCCAGTCGTCCGTAGCAATTCCTCCGGGGGCGCTGATGTACTCCGATCCGCTCGACTTTGATCTGATTCCCCTTTCCGATCTTGTTGTGACCATGCGACTGATTGGCGCACCGGACGGAGTTACGACGCATCCTGGTGCGAGAGCTACTTCGTATCTGCAAGCTGGTGATTTAGTCGCTGCCGCGGACATGCCAACGAGCGCGCCTACCGACCATTGGTATTTTCTGAACGGCGTGGATGTGCTGGCCAAAACTTCCGCTGCAGCGGTGGCAACGCTTGGAGACTCGATCACCGACGGAAGAAACTCAACTACCAACGGAAATGGACGCTGGCCCGATGATTTGGCCCGCCGCCTGCAAACAGACAAACACACAAAAGACGTAGGCGTGTTAAATGAAGGAATTGGCGGCAACCGCTTATTGCATGATGGCTTGGGCCCGAACGCTTTGGCGCGCCTGGACCGTGACGTGCTGGCCCAGAGTGGAGTGCGATGGCTGATCGTACTCGAAGGTATTAATGATCTTGGGACTCGCCCAAACGCCAGCAAGCGCAACGAACAACCGGCGGCGGTCCAGGATCTGATCGCCGCGTACGAACAAGTCATTCTTCGCGCGCATGCCCACAATATCCGCGTGTACGGAGCAACGATTCTGCCGTGCGAAGGATCGAGTTACTTCAACATGGACCTGGAAGCCGATCGGCAGTCGATCAACAACTGGATTCGCACAAGTGGTCACTTTGATGCCGTCATCGATCTGGACGCCGTGACGCGCGATCCGCACAAACCTTCGCGTTTGTCGGCGGCCGCAGATAGCGGCGATCATCTACATCCCGCTGACGGGGGTTACAAGATCATGGCCGCTGCCATCGACCTGAAGCTGTTTGCGAAGTAGATCGGGGAATGGGATACACAGAATGCGTGCGTTGGTGACCCATCGCGAGTCGGCATCATCTTGGGGGTCCCCCAGGCATCGAGTCCGTTGGTTCGGGTTAATGATTCGGTTTGAGGTTATAATGCGCGCCAACCATGGGACTCGCGGCTGGCACGAAGCTTGGTCCTTATGAGATTCAATCTCCACTGGGTGCGGGTGGCATGGGCGAAGTGTATCGCGCCCGTGACACGCGGCTCGAGCGCGATGTAGCCGTCAAGGTTCTTTCCGCGAAGCTTTCCTCCGATCCGGCTTCGCGCCAACGCCTCGAGCGCGAAGCCAAAGCGGTTTCCAAGCTTTCCCATCCTCATATCTGCACTCTGCATGACATCGGCCATCAGGATGGCGTGGACTTCCTGGTCATGGAACTGGTCGAGGGTGAAACGCTGGACCACTGCCTGACCAAGGGGCCTTTGACTCCGGAGCAGACTTTTCGCATCGCGGCTCAAATTGCCGACGCCCTCGCCAAGGCCCACAAATTGGGCGTTGTTCACCGCGACCTCAAGCCCGCGAATGTAATGCTGACGAAAGCCGGCGCCAAACTGATGGATTTCGGTTTGGCAAAAGAGTTCGGCCTTGCTCCCCTGCCGGATGCACTGACCGCGATGACCGCGGAACAATCGAAATTGACCGCCGAAGGCACCATCGTCGGCACCTTCCAGTACATGGCGCCCGAACAATTGGAAGGGAAAGAGGCCGACGCGCGCACCGATCTCTTCGCGCTGGGCGAACTGATCTATGAAATGGCTACGGGCCAGCCGGCGTTTACCGGGAAAAGCCGCGCGAGCCTGATCGCCGCCATTCTTTCTTCCGATCCCCAGCCCATGAAATCTTTGCAGCCCATGACGCCGCTGGCGCTCGAGCGCATAGTTAAGAAATGCCTGGCGAAAGATCCCGACGAACGTTGGCAGAGTGCCAGCGACCTGACGAGCGAGTTGAACTGGATCGCCGAAGGAGGCTCGCAGGCCGGAGCAGCGGCGCACAGTTCTGCAGCGAACAGGAAATGGCAGCGCGCAAGTTGGCTCCTCGCCGCCACATTTTTTCTGCTAGCAGTTGCTGGCGGCGCGGCCTGGTGGAAAGCCAACAACCGGCGCCTGCCTCCGATGTATTTCCACAGTCCTGTGCCCTTCGCCGCAAACGACCTCGCCCTATCGCCAGATGGGCGCACGCTGGCGATGGTCGCTTATTCCACGCAGGCGAACAACTACGTGCTCTGGACCAATGAAGTCGGGGGCCGGCAGTCCACTTCGTTGGTTGGTACGCAGGGCGCCTCCTACCCATTCTGGTCGCCCGACGGCAAATTCATCGGTTTCTTCGCTGACGGCAAACTCAAGAAGGTGGACGCGTCGGGAGGACAGATCCAGGTGCTCTGCGACGCCCCCAACGGGCGTGGCGGTACCTGGAACCGGGACGGCGTGATCGTATTCACGCCCGACGCACTCGTGGGTTTGTTCCGAGTATCTTCCTCGGGAGGCTCTCCGGTTGCAATGACCAAGCCAGACACCTCACGCTTTGAAGCCAGCCATCGCTGGCCGGTGTTCCTCCCCGACGGGAAACATTTTCTTTATTTGGCGGCGAATTTCAGCGGCCAGCAGGAATATAACGCCCTCTTCCTGGCCTCGTTGGATGCACAGGAAAGACACTTGCTCGTAAGCACCAGCGCGAATGCGGCCTATGCGGAGCCTGGCTACCTCGTTTACTTGCGGGATAAAACGCTGTTGGCACAGCGGTTCGATTCGCGACGCTACGTGCTAAGCGGCGAGCAACTCACCTTGAACGACGACGTGCTGTACTTCCCGGGTGTGGACCGGGCTGTATTCAGTGTTGCCGGTGGCGCCGTTCTCGTCACGCAAACCGGCAAAGGCGCCTCCATTTCGCAGTTGACTTGGTATGACCGCAGCGGCAAGTCTTCGGGCACGGTCGGCGCGCTTGGGTCTTACAACAATGTGCGCCTCTCCCCGAACGGGCGCAGGATCGCCACGGACCAAACCGATGCGGACGGACGGAACATTGATGTCTGGATCTATGACCCGGCCCGGGGTGCGGCGACACGCCTGACCTTCGACCCATCGTTGGATCAGACGCCTATCTGGAGTCCCGATGGTAAGCAAGTCCTGTTCGCTTCGAACCGTAAGCAGCCCGGCTTCCACACCTATCTGAAAAATACCGATGGTTCCGGCTCTGAGGAAGAGGTGGCCGATTTCGGCCCCGGTTTGCAGGTCAATCCCTGGGACTGGTCGCGCAACGGCAAGTATGCGCTGGTCAGGAAGGGCATTGAGCTGTGGTACTTCTCCTTGTCGGACCGCGTCGCCAAGCCGCTGTTGCAGGCCAAGTGGACGGTGCGCAACGCCCAGTTTTCCCCCGATGGCCGATGGATGGCCTACGCCTCGAATGAAACCGGGAGCATGGAGATCTACGTGTCTCCCTTTCCGGGTGCCAACGGCAAGTGGCAGGTCTCCAGCGCGGGAGGGCAGGAGCCCAGATGGCGCCAGGACGGCAAGGAATTGTTCTACCTGTCGGCGGAAGGAAAGATGATGGCCGTGGCGGTGAAGACGGGCGCCAGCTTCGAAGCCGGTTCCCCGGTCGCGCTGTTTCAGACCCACCGCCGGCAACCGGTTTCTGCGCAGGACTACTTCTCCTACGATCTGATTGGCAATGCGCCGAGATTCCTGATCCTCACGAAAGTGGATGAAGCCCACGCTGCCCCCCTCTCCGTCCTCCTAAACTGGTCTTCCGAAATGGAGAAGTAGAACTGTCCACGCACCAGCGACGACCGCCTTGCTCAACGCCGAACTCCTCGCCGCCCGCGGCTCCCTCAAGCACCGCGTCAACCCCGAGCGAGTCTCACCTGGTTAACGCGGAAACCCGACAAGTCGTATTCAGTTGTCCGGTAACCCGGTCCTTCCACCGGCTGTACAATTGCGCCACAATTGATGCGTGCCTGAGCTCTGGAACAATTTCTACGATCGATTCGCGGCCACGGCCGGTCGCTTCC
>JBGPXQ010000036.1:0-12411 GCA_041492805.1 Terriglobia bacterium
AAAATTCGGTCCGCCCTATTGTGCGGGAGCAGCGGCGTCCACAGTAACGTGGGCGGGGATCGGGCGATACCCGCTCCGTGTCCGGATGCGATATTTCTTCAATTTCGGGTCTTTGAGCTTGATCGTGATGGCACGCCAGCCACGATTCGGATTCGGCTGTGGGTAGTAACTCAGAAAATAGAGGTGCGCCAAATCATCCCGGATCGAAGCAAAGGCCTGGCGTTCGTCCCTCCAGTTCTTGGCATAATAAGCTTCGCCACCCGTGCTGGCGCTCATGCGTCCGAAAACCGCGGAGGTCGCCGGATCCAACTTGGCTTCCCGGGTGCTGATCATGTAGATGGGGATCCCTTCCGACTGGGCCAATTCGTCAACATCCTCTGGAGCGACCATGCTGGAGTTGTCGGGGCCGTTGGAGAAAACCACCACGACTTTTCTGCCTGAAATCTGGGCCGCATCCTTGAGGGTCATCAACAAAGCGTTATAGAGCGCAGAATCATCGCCGTTCACGGTGCCGCGCACGCCACGCAACACCTGTGATCGATCGGTCGTGAGCGAGGCGGCGCGGAAAAAATCGCGACTGTAGGAATAGAACGCCACGCGATACGGAGTATCGAGACTCCGGACAAAGTCAGCGATAGCATCCTGCGCGTAGACAAATCCCCGCCCCTTATACATATAGTTACTGGTATCAAAAAGGATAAACACATTGGCCCCGCTTACCGCAGAGCCGAGCCCCTCGAGCGAGCCCTGTTGAACGCCGCTTCGCGGAGACCCGCTCTGCGGCCCACCGGTGAGTGGACCCAAGTTAGGACTCCCCGGCCTAGGTGCGCCTCTTCCCTGCGAAATGTCCACCAAATTTTGCGGGCTTTCGTTGCCTTCTTCGAAGGTGGCGACAGTTTGCGGAATGCCATCCTCGGAAATCACAAAATCCGATGGATGAAGATCCGTCACATAGTCACCCTTGCTATCTGTCACCGCCACATTCAACTGCACCATCGCAACTACAACACGAATGACATTACTGTTTTGTTCGCGATCCTGAGCCGGCATCCAAATAGTGAAGCCGGAGAGCAGCACTAGCAGAATCAGAAAAAACAGAACGTATCGCTTTGCCATTGGTTCCTCTTTCAACCGTCCGCAGAGTCGATATCAACCTGTCCGACATCCTCAGAATTTCTTCCGCGCGTGGAAAATCGCCTAGAGTCCGGAAGCAGCGCCACTCTTCGGCAACGCAGCAATCTTTCCATGGCGAAACTCATCACCCGTTTCCCGCATCGCGCGAAGCACCGCCGGCCAATCGTCGAGATGACTGGCAAACGTTTGCTCCACCATGCGGCGTGTCAGCTCGGGAATCAGCCGATTCAATAGCACGGGTGAATAGCCCATTTCGTCCGCCAGGCGGGCCCAATACAAGTTGTTCGAATCCCAGGACTCCGCCAGCAGCCGGCTGGAGTATCCCAGGAAAGAGGGAAAGGGTTTCACGTTCAGCAGTTCGCGCGCGTAATTTTGCGCCAGCGCAGGATGCGGTACACCAAAATCTGCCGACAGCCGTTCCCAACTAACCTCTGCGGGATAGCGTGCCGTCAGGTCTTCAAGTTCCTTGCCTGCAGGCCCCCAATGGCCTGTGTCGCCAGGGGATCTCCGCCGGAATTCTGCCGTCAGGTAGAACGTCTCTGCCGGCGTCGTCTCAGAAAGCGCCTCCTCCACGCGTCCCGCCCGGATGGCTTTTTCAACTTCCTCGGACCTTTGGGGAAGCAAGCGATCGGAAAGGATACTCATTACCGTCTGGCGAAGTTTTTCATTTTCGGCCGCGGCCGCCAAAAGCTCCTCCCCCGTGCGCTGATAAAGAGTGACGGCGCGAAGCTCGTTCCGGGTCACTCCCCACCATCGCGGCAGGATGGCGCTGGTTATCAGGCCCGGCACCAAATCCTCCCAGATCAGCGATTGAACATTTTGCGGAACGATGAAGTCCTGCTCCACTTTCGCAAGCACGTACGGCAGATCGGCCATCGAGCCGATTAAATGAGCGCCTCCGCTTGCTGTCCAGCCACGGCCAAACAGGCGCGGGGTTCGCCAGGTTTGTTCTCCGGCGGTGGCGGCTTCTCCTGAATAATCCCCTCCTGAGAAATCATGGGAGCGGACGAACAGGGGGTTATTGTGGAGCATCTGAGCGCCCGGCGGCTCATAGTATGCGTAATTCAGCCCCACCAAAGTGTCCCGCAGAAAGGGAGTGAGCTGGCCGCGAGCCACTGCTAGGTCGGTGGCAGAAGCCGGCGATTTGAGTACCTTCGCCAAATCCGTCCTCATCTGCAATATGATGTGCCGGTTACTGTAAAGCCCGGCGGCGTATTCACTCCGTTCGCGGGTCGTGAAGAGCGGCTTCGGCATCTCGAACTCCCGCAGCTCTCCTGCGAGAGGCACCAGGGTGTCGGCCACGGCTTTGCCATTCGCCATTTGATTCAGGCCATCTCCGAGTGCGAGTAGCGTGTCGAGAGAAACGAGGCGCTGATCGTCCAGCACCAGGCGTATCCTGCTGGCCATCTCTTGCCGCACCTGTTGGCCTTCTGGACTGGTCTGGCTCGGCCCCGCCAACAAGGCTATGATTTCGTCCTGGGAAAGCACCGGTCTGCCGGTCGCGGCCCGCAACATCTCTCCGAGGGAGGTCCTGCCGGCGTCGAAGAGTTGGGCGGAAGACCGGATCGTAGCAAATTGATTCATAATCTTCTGCCACGAATCGTTCAAATTTGCTTCCGAGATCTGTCCTTGCCGAGCCAGGATTTGCCAGAGTCCGACGTTGGCTTGCAAAATGCCCAACGCATCGGCTCGCAGGAGGCGGTCGGGAATACGGTTGAGACCCTCGGCCACAGTGAGAAAACGAGTGATGGAGACATTGTTTAAACCTGAGAATTCCGAGAAGAGCAGGTACTGGTCACCAAATCGCGCGAACTTGTCGGTCAGCAAATGTGCTGTTTGAAGGTTCAACCGTTTGTCCCCAGACCGGCCGCGGTCTATTTCACATAACGCGAGAAAACTGCCCAGCGGTCCCTCTCTCGAATTCAGGCGGGAGACGGCGACCATGCCTTCCACAAGCTGCTCAGGATTGCTCCAGCCGCCGGCGCGCTTGCTCCACTCCCGGACGATCTTGTAATCGCTCTTGCCGCGGAAAATCTCCTTCCATACTTCCAAGCCTCCGGGAATGTGCGGTTGGCCGTCCGGTTCAAACTGAAGCCGATTCACGAGAAGGAAGAGCCCCTGATCCGGACGGAACGAGTGTTTGGTCGGGCTGGGGGAAAGGTCTTTTCCTCGGAGCGCCTCATAGAAATTGTGCAACCGGCGAGATTCGGTGAAGTAGGGCTGCTGTTTCTGGCTAACGCGTGACAGCGCATCAAAATAGGCGGCAAGCCAGCCATCATCTCTTGCCAGCAGTCGCATCACGAATTCTGCCGGCGACTCAGGGTTGATTCCTACCAAATCCTTCCAGGCGGATTCCGCACGCGTTCCTCCAGGCACGATAACCCGGCCTGTTCGGATGGAGATATGAGTGCCATAGAAATCGAGAACCGCGGCAACGGGAATGAGTTTCCTGAGTCCCTGAGATTGCCAGAGTACATTCCTCGTCTCAGCATCCATCCGGGACATGGCCCAGTAGAGACGGGCCATCCCAGGATCGCGCAAAAGAGAGTCCACGACCTCTTTTCTCGAGTTCTTGCCATTTTTCTCGTTTCCCGTCCAATCGTTCGGCGTGAAAAGACCTGGCACTCTAGACGCAGGATAAGGATTAACGAAAGGCTTGCCTCCCCGGAGCGTTTCCTCGAGCTCCGACAGTGGAAACCCGGAATCAATCGTGAGGAAAGCCCTATCCGCATTGGTGGTTTCCAAAGCGGCATTTGGCCCACAGGATTCCTTAAGCCTGTAACCAAGGATCGCCAGAAGAGGCTTCGCCTCTGCGCAATTTGAGATATGAATAACGCCTTCCGGGCCCGCTAGCGCAAGCAATTCCCTGGCCTGATCCAGGTACCAGTTCAGAAGGATTAGAAACTCGGTGGGCTTCCCCCCTTGATAGCCGTTCACCACGACATTGCGAGCGAGCAGGGGCAAAACTTCCTCTGGAGAGACCTTCTGGCTGATGGCGGCCATGCGCAAGAAAGAGCGTAAAGGACCCGGAATGGTGACTTCATCCGAGGACGAGGAAGCGGAAGGTGCTAGTACCGAAGACTGTGTTTCGTTTGATTGCTCTGAAGGGGCGGCGGGGACAGCGCTCCAGGCATTGCAAGGACCGTAAAAAAATAGGCACAGAGAAACCGTAAGTAAAAATGCAGTCAGGCAACACCGAGATTTCATGGCCAAATCCTCCATCCGACTCGTGAGGATAATGAAATATGTCTTGTTGGCGACGCCGAGTAAGGGGAAAATCTGCCTTCTCGGCGCGACCTCCATATGGCTGTCATCGGCCGTGAGAACCGCAAGTTCATCGGTTCTCGTCGAAATCGAATCTTACCTGGACTCTTGGTTTCTAGCAGCGCTCCTTCTATGGGTGCGAAGGATAGATCATCCATCGGACTCCCGTCAATCGAGTCCCAACTTCACCACTCTGGTCCCTCGCAGGCCAAGACAGTCTTGGCCAACACGCTAGCGATAGAGCGCCTGTGTGGACGTGGAGCCGCAAATCTCACCTACTACCTGGGGCGGGGGGTACGCCAAAGGTACACGAGAAACACAAACTGATCAATCAGATGTGCAACAAGTGCAGGCATAAAGGAAGGGGGTCTCTTGGTGCGCAAGGGGGGATTCGAACCTGACAGGTAAATTGAGCGCGCGTAAGTTACTCATTCCGATTTCCGACAAATGTCTCCTGTCAGCGGGAATGGGAGCAGGAACGTCTCCCTGGTGAATATCGAAAAATAGCCAAAAGTCTGAAGAAAAGCATCCCCGAACTACTCGGCAGGGCCTAACAGCGATGAAAAACGGGGTATGTTCAATCGGACTCGGGTTTTAGACGCAAGTGCTGTGTGAATCTAGCTGGCGGCAGACCAGAACTGGGTTAAGACGAGCATGGAAATGCAACCTTAACACTACGGCAGCAAGTATTGCTTACCCGTGTTAACCGTCTGTGTTCTTGGCGCTCCAACTAGAAAAATGCAATAGAGCGCTGGATCTGTTGGGCCTTCCAGGCCTGAAATGGACTGTTATTGCCCCTTGGCCACATTCCGATAATCCGAGTCATCAGGAGGTGGGAATGGGTCTCCTTCCCAACTATCGAGATATCGAGCATCAACGTGCATCAGACGGCAGAAGCGCCGCGGACGGGCGGCTCTACGCGCTATGTTCCGGTCCATTTAGGTGGGCGCTTGTTCAGGAACGCGTCCATGCCTTCACGAAAATCACGACTCATGTAACACATCAGAATCAGATCGCGCTCCTCCTCCGGGTTCATCTTCTCCCTGATGCGTCGTAAGGCCTCCTTAGTGACGCGCAGGGTCAGTGGTGCTTGAGACGCTACGGTTCGCGCCAGTTCGTTCGCGCGCCCCTGCAAACTATCGTAATCGGGTAGGACTTCGCGCAGTAGCCCGATCTTGCACGCTTCTTCGGCATCGATCAGCCGGGCGGTGAAAATGATGTCCTTCACACGCGATGGTCCCAGCAGAGCCACCAGCCTGACGTAGTTCGACATCGATAGGCAATTGCCAAGAGTGCGCGCGATTGGAATACCAAAGCGAGCGTTTGCGGCGCCTATGCGAAGATCGCAGCAAGCGGCAATCGTGAAACCGCCACCGGTGCACGCTCCGGCGACGACGGCGATGGTGGGAATGCGGGAACTCTCCAAAGCGCTGACCACGCGCTCGACCCGCGATTCATAGTCCAGTGCGTCCTCGGCGGTGGAAAAAGTCTTGAACTCAGAAATGTCGGTGCCCGCGGCGAATGCCTTTTCCCCCGCGCCCGTCAGCAGAAGGACCTTAACGGACGAATCGTACTCGGCTTGTTGGCAGATCTCTCCCAGTTGCTCGTACATTCGGAAGGTGAACGCATTGCGAGCCTGCGGGCGATTGAAGGTGATGCGACCAATGCCATCATTGATCTCATACAGAAGGTCTTCGCTCATGGCGTGCCAGCCTTAATTGAATCAGACATCTTGATAGCCCCCAGCGCCGCCATTTGGTCGACCTCGGCGTCGGAGAATCCGTGGTCGCGCAGGACTTCACGAGTGTGCTGGCCGAGCACCGGCGCCGCGCGGCGTACCGAGCACGGTGTTTCTGAAAATTTGATTGGCAGCCCAATGGCCGCCACCTTTCCGGCCGTGAGATGCGTGGTCTCCACGATCATCTCCCTCGCCAACGCCTGCGGATCAGCGTGCATTTGGCCGACGTCCAGCACCGGCCCTGCCGGAACGCCCGCTTGCTCCAGGCGATGCAGCCATTCGGCCGAGCTTCGACTCTTGAACAAAGGGGTCAGCGCCGCTTGCAGAGCCGGCAAATTGCGCATCCGCTCGGCATTGTTGGCAAAGCGTGGATCATGAGCCATTTCAGGCGCCCCGAGCGCCTCCAACAGCCGCAGCCAATTGCCCTGGTTAGCGGCGCCGACGGTGATCCAGCCATCGGCGACCGGAAACGCCTGATACGGCGCATTCAACGGATGGGCCGTCCCCATCGGCCCCGGTGCCCGGCCCGTCGCGAAGCAAATGGCCGATTGCCAGTAGGTCTGGATGATCCCCGCCTCAAACAGCGAGGTGTCCACTAGTTGCCCCTGCCCGCTGGACGCGCGAGAATGCAGAGCGGCCAGCACGCCCACGCAGCCGAGAATGCCGGCGGTGATGTCGGTAACGGGTGCTCCTAACTTTACAGGCGGGCAACCCGGCCCTTCTCCTGTGATGCTCATCAACCCGCTCATGCCTTGGGCGACCAGGTCGAACCCGCCACGATCGGCATATGGCCCGGTCCGCCCAAACCCGGAGATCGAACAATAGATCAGTTTCGGATTCAACGCGTGCAGCGCGTCATAGCCGAAACCCATCCGTTCCATCGTGCCGCGACGATAGTTCTCGATCAATACATCCGCGTCCTGCAGCAGACGCGAAAGGACCCTCCGCCCTGCCTCCGTCTTCAGGTCCAAGGCAATGCCACGCTTATTCCGATTCATAATCAGGAACGCGGCGGATTCATTGGAGATTGTCGGCGGTACCATACGGCGTGCGTCCTCGCCGCCCGGTAATTTCTCCACCTTAATGACGTCGGCTCCCATGTCGGCCAGTAACATCGCGCATGTTGGGCCCGCCATCACGTGCGACAGATCGATCACCTTCAGACCGGTTAGCGGCCCTTTCTCTTTCTGCCCAGTGACGGTTGCCATCGCCTGACCTTTCTTCGATTCTTCCTTCCAGCAATACTAGCCTTGCGCGCCGCTTGGGCCAAGGCCCAGGCTGTTGTCTATCGAGGGCTCGCTCCAGTAAACGAATACCAGGGATGCATCTCGCCGGCGAACTCCTGAATAACGCGCTTGTTGGGACTTGACCCTAATTATCGGCGTGCTACCACGCTGCCCGATGACGTTTATTCTGTGATGCATCGGGATCATCCCCAATTATGGTGCCGGAACCATCCAGCCCGCCCCGCTACGCGCCTTTTCGGCAGCCTGCTCCGGTGGCAGCGAAGAGTCCCAAAGGTTTGCGACAAAGCAGTCACCGGTCACTCCGTCAGCAGACTCCGAAGCCAGCCACAAGAGCGGCGGCACCATGATGTTCGGATCGAGTAGGCGGCGGGGAGCAATATCGCGCGGCACCATACCAGTGTCTGTTGCCCCGCCCGGTAGTAAAGAGTTAACGGTCACGCCGGTTCCAGCCAAGTCCTGCGCCCAAATAATGGTTTCCGCCTCGAGGGCCGCTTTCGAAGGTCCGTAGGGCGAGAAGCCGGCCCGGCGCATAGTCTCATGGTTCATCGAAATGTTGATGATGCGGCCCCAGCCCTGTTTAAGCATCTGGGGCGCCACTTCGCGAGCCATCAAGAACGGCCCATTAACATTGGTGTCGATGATCATTCGCCACACTGCCGGGTCGGTCTGCCAGAACTTCGTGGCAGTATCGAAGAATCTCTCGCTGACGAAACGCATCCCCCGCCCGGCGTTGTTTACGAGGATGTGAATTGATCCGAACTCGCGAATGGTTTCGCTCACGACAAAACGGCAGTCTTCTTCATTAGTGACATCAGCTACAAACTTGCGGACCGCCCCAGCCTCCCGGATTTTCACGCCTTCATCTGTCACCATCTCGATTTCCTGGCGCGTGCGCGCTGCCGTAATCACCACGTTCGCTCCGGCGCGTACCAAACCCAGCGCCATCGCCCGGCCCAGTCCGCGGCCGGCACCGGTGACGATTGCCGTCTTGCCCGAAAGTTCTCCTCTCGCCATATTTCCTCTCTGTTGACCCGACGTTGCGCCGAGTTTGAGATTCTTTCGGTTAAGCATGTCTCGACTTGTGAATCATCGACTCGTAAAACCAGTTTGGTGCATCGCCATAACGGTGGCGCAGCCTGCTGCGATAAAAGGGAAAAACACTATGAGATCGATCGCCAGTTGTGCGAAGGACATCATGATCTTCCCTTGATGTCTGGCCAAATCCGCCTGACCGTGACCATGCAGCGGCTAATCGTACCCTGCAACTCCACACCGATTTCAGGTGTCGTCTTCTGAAATGCCAGAATTTCCAAACCAAGCTCACCGATCAACTCGGAACCAGTAGTCCAAGCAACTCGATGCAGCGTGTAGTCCAACTTCTGCGCGGTCGTCGTGTGGCCGGCAGTCTGAAGCTGGCGGACCAGCTCCTCGAAGCACTCGTAGTCAATCTGGGGTCCAGAACTCATCTCTCGTCTATCGATTTAAGCCAACAACTCTGTTAGCTTTTCGACCTTCGCGCGAAATCGGCGCAGCGTGACACCCCGTCACAGTAGCTGTCAAGTGTTCGCCGTCAGCGGGAATGGGAGCAGGAGGCGGCGGGAGCTAAGCTACAGGTTCTGAGGTTCGATCCACCTCTAACAGTGATTTCCGAATGCGTTAACTACGAAAAAGCGTTAAGAGGAATCAATTAAATTGCGACCGCAAAATGGTGGGGAGAAGCCGTCACACTCTTTCCGCGACCGCCGAGTAGGAGTTGGATGGGGAACTGCGCGAGCACGGCCCGGAAGAAGGCACGCCGGTGTACAATTCCGTCTGCCTGGAATCCCCAAAAGGAAATCCTGGGCGAAAGGAGTCCAGCCATGAAACGGTATGCGATTGTGATCTTCGCGAGCATGTTCAGCCTGAGCGTGCGCGCGGGCGCTCAGAGTGCCGGGAAAACGCACGAACTGAAGTCGTCGCCGACCACTGTGCATCGCGGCTTTTACGACGCGACGCTGAAACCAGTTCTGACGATTGATTCCGGTGACAAGGTGCGAGTGTGGACCACTACTGGGAATCCGCGATATTTTGAGAGCCTGGGCGTGCCCAGAGACAAGATTCCCGCCGAGCTATACGCTGCATTTGAAGGTGTGCAGGATAATGAGCGGGGCGATCACACGCTCGTTGGACCGATGTACGTAAACGGCGCGGAACCCGGCGACACGCTGGAGATCAGGATCCTTTCGGTCGATGTCTGGTTGCCGATCGCGGCGCAGAGTTTCCGTCCGCATCGCGGCGTACTGCCTGAAGATTTCCCCTATGCCAAAGACCGCGTGCTATGGATCGACCTGAACAAGAAGTCCGTTGAATATGCTCCGGGCGTTGTTGTCCCCGTGAAACCATTCTGGGGTGACATCGGAGTTGCTCCGCCACGTGAGATGGGGCGGGTGATTAGCGGCCCGCCGAACATCAACGGCGGCAACATGGATAACCACGATCTGGGGGCGGGAAGCACATTGTACCTGCCGGTTCACGTTCCGGGAGCGCTGCTGTCATTGAGCGACGGACACGCTGTGCAGGGTGACGGTGAAGTTTGCCTTGCCGCGGTTGAAACTTCCCTGAAAGGCGAGATACAAGTCATTGTGCACAAGGGCAAGCGCATTGGTTGGCCCAGGGCAGAAACGCCGACGCACTATATGGCGATGGGCTTTGATGAAGATCTAAATCAAGCCGCCAAAATCGCGACACGCGAGATGCTCAATTTCATTGTCGAGACGAAAGGTCTTTCCCGCGAAGATGCCTACATGTTGCTCAGTGCCACGATGGACCTGGTCGTGACCCAAGCCGTCGACGGCGTCAAAGGCATCCACGCACTGGTCCCGAAAGCGATTTTCCAGAAGTAGGAGTAATGGGTCCGCCGCGCCCCGCCGGGACATCCGGGCGAAACCGCGCGGGGACTTTATCGTTTGTGCGACAGCGCGTAGTCGATGGCGAACTGCTTGAGTGCCGCACTCGTCATGCCGAGTTCCGTGGCTTCCTTTGTCGCACGATCAACGTCCCAATGATCGACCGCCAGCCGCTTAATCAGCCACATCGTGGCCGCGCGGTTGCCGCCCGCACAGTGAATGAAGGCGGGATCGCTGCCGTTCGCGGTGATGGCATCCAGGAATTTGTCGGCTACCGCAGTATCCGGTTTTGAGCCATCAAACGGGATGTGATAGTAACGAATGCCTGCGGCTTTCGCAGCGGCGGCCTCTGCCTCGACATCTGCACCCGCCTCGCTGGCTTGCCGCAGATTGATAATCGAGGCAAAACCCATCTTCTTGATTTCAGGCACAGCGTCGGCCTTGGTCGCACCAGCGCAGGCGACTGTTGTTTCCAACCGCTTGAAATTGGTGACTCCCTGGACATCTTGCTTCGTTACTTCCTGAGCCCGGGCCGGGATCGAAGCGACGCCCGCTGCCGCAAGCAACGCGACCGCAATGAATTGGAATTTTCGCATGGAAAATATTCCTCCTTCTCGGTGCGAATTATGCAACGAATCGGCCACGCAAAGCTAGCCTTGAGTTTCTGGGCAAGAAACACGCATTTGTGCTCATCTCAGCAAATTCGGTGACGTGCTGCCAACTTTGGATCAGCGCGGGAACAACCATTTAATCTGGGCTATCTGCAGTCCCTTTCTGCCACCACATTTTGGCGAGCCACAAGAAAGGAAAACTTGGTGCGGAAGGGGGGATTCGAACCCCCACGCCTTACGGCGCCACCCCCTCAAGATGGTGCGTCTGCCAGTTCCGCCACTTCCGCACGAGGAGAGGTGAGAAAAAATCTCAGCACAATAAACCGGCCAACGCTTCAAGGATCGCACTGTTTGCGCTACTTTGATGGCGCCGGTGTCGCTGGAGCAGGAGCAGCCGGAGCAGGTGTGGCTGCATTAGGCGTTGCCGGTGCCGGCGCCGCGGGTACAGGGGCTGCCGGAACGGCTGGCTTCGCCGTCTTCGAAAATTGTTGCAACACGGAACTGCCCGAAGCTGCAGCCGTCGAATTCTGGTGCATCGTCAAAGCCATCGACGTCAGCATGAACATGATCGCGCACCAAGTCGTGGCCTTGGAAAGAAACGTTGCGGCCCCGCGCGGCCCGAACGCCGTCTGGCTGCCCGCACCGCCAAACGCTCCAGCCAGGTCTGCGGCTTCACCGCTTTGCAGCAACACCACGATGATTAACAGGCCGCAAATCAAAACGTGCAGCGTGATGAGCACGAAATAAAACTTCCAGCCCACCAGTAACAGGCCCAGGCCAACCAGCAACGAAATTGCCCACTTTACTTCTCTTGGCATTGCATTTCCTGCCCTTCAAAAATTAACGCCCATTAGAAATTCACGATGGAGGCGAAGGCCTCAGCATTCAGACTCGCGCCACCCACCAGCGCTCCGTCAATTTCCACTTGCGCCATCAACCCCTTGATATTTTCGGGCTTGACGCTGCCGCCGTAGAGGATCCGCAAATCGCCGGCCCGTTCGGGCGTAAACACTGCCGCCGCCTGCTGACGCAGGAACTGGTGCGTCTCCGCTGCCATTTCCGGTGTCGCCGTGCGGCCCGTGCCGATTGCCCAGACGGGTTCGTAAGCAAGAATGATACGCGAGAAGTCCGTATCGGTCAACGCGGCTACACCGCCACGAAATTGCCGCTCGAGGACTTCTTCCGTCATTCCGCCCTCGCGCTCCGCCAGTGTCTCGCCCACGCACAATATCGGCGTCAGCTCCGCCGCAAGCGCCGCCCTGACCTTTTTGTTCGCGCGCTCGTCCGTCTCACCGAAGAATTGACGCCGCTCTGAATGCGCAATGATCACCGCCCTGCATCCGGCCTCGATCAGCATCGCGGCGGAAACCTCACCGGTGAACGCACCTTCCGCTTCCCAATGCAGATTCTGCGCCGCAATCGATATCGCCGTCCCTCTCGCAGCCTCCACGGCTGCCGGCAGCGCTGTAAACGGCGGTGCGACGATGATGTCACAGTGCGTCGAGCCCGCCACCAGCGGCGCAAGCGTCGCA
>JBGPXQ010000230.1:0-4404 GCA_041492805.1 Terriglobia bacterium
AGGAATTCGCGTCTTTGTTTCGCGCAAAGTCCGAGTCAATTTTTGATTTCGCCCGCAAATCAAGATGAGCTGTACGGCCAGGGAGGAGCGGTCGATCTGCCGCAGGATATTCAGCATCTTCGACGTGCCATATCCTCCGAAGAGGACAATGCCTGTGGGAAGCTGGGGATCGAGGCCGAGTCTTTTTCGCTCTGCCATCCGATCCAGCGGTTCGGGCTCATAGAAGCGCGGGTGCAGGATCATGCCCGACGTCTTGAAGATAGCCTTATCGGAATGTCCCATTCCCCGGGCTTGTTCCATAGCGCGCTCAGTCCCGCAAACCAGGTACTGCGGCTGGCGCTCGATCCAGAAGTGCGCCGGATAATCCGCCAGGTCTGTGAGGACGGTAACGAAAGGCCGGCCCGGAAAGGCCTTATCGAAGCTTTCCCAAAGCGCACGGTTGAAATGCGGGATGAGCGAGACCACCATGTCCGGCGCACTTTCGAGCCAGAAGCGTTCGAGCACCCGAACCGATGGAGCGTGATACATTCGCACCGCAAGTTGCAGGACGCGCAGGAGTTGCGGGCTGCCCAGCGTCCATCCGTGACGAAGCATCTTGTTGTAGAGGTCCTGAATCCGGATGCCGGTGAGCTTTCGGAGAAGATCCAGGGAGTCGAGTATCTCTTGCAGGTTGACCAGCGAGACTTCAATTGGGAGGCCCTGACGCTCGATTTCGGCCTGCAGCGCGGTGGCTGCGTTTCGGTGCCCGCCGCCGGCGTCAAAGAAAACAAGGGCGATTCGGCGCTTGGCGGACTGCGGGCCGGGCATTCCGTCTGCCATCTATAGTTGTACTCCCATTCACACTAAGTTATTTGTGTTCTATCAGTAACAGATAATTCTTACATTTTGTTCAACATCCCGTAACAAGTTATCAAACATATTCTGTGACAATTTTTCCACGATGAAATGCGACTTACACGTCCATTCTGCCCATTCGGGAACAGTGCCTGCGGCCATCTTGCGTCATTTTTTTCGTGAAAGCTACAGCGCGCCGGGCGAGGTCTACGCCATGCTGCGAAAGCGCGGCATGGATCTGGTCACGCTGACCGACCACGACTCCATCGGCGGCGCGGAGGAGTTGCGGCGGCACCAGGACTTCTTCGTTAGCGAGGAGGTCACCTGCCGGATGCCAAGCGGGACCCAGGCCCACGTGGGAGTTTATGACTTGACCGAGCGGCAACATTGCGAGATTAGCCGCCGCCGTAACGATTTGATACGTCTGCTCGCCTACCTGTCCGAGCAGCGTCTGTTTTTCACGGTTAACCACGTGTTCTCCTCCGTGACAGGACGGCGGGAGGCGGACGATTTCAAGTGGTTTGCAGGATACTTCCCCGGGGTCGAGGCGCGCAATGGGCAGATGCTGCCCGGGGCCAACCGGCACGCTTCGGTGTTCGCGCGTCGCAAACGCAAGGTCCAAGTCGCCGGGAGCGACGCACATACGCTCGCGTCAGTAGGTACCACCTATACCGAGGTTCCGGGCGCCCGGGACAAGGACGAATTCTTCGCGGGGCTCCGGGCCGGTCAGGGACGGCTGGGAGGCGAATCCGGCAGCTATTGGAAACTAACCCGCGATATCCTCCTGCTGTGTTTCGAGATGATGCGCGAGGACCGCTGGACCATCTCGCTATCTCCCCTGATAGCCTTGGTCCCTGCGGGAGTCGGCATCAACTATTTTGTTGATCTAAATTTCGGCCGGCGCTGGGGTGGTAAGATCAATTCGGTGTCCATCGGGCTGCGGCGGCCGGTACCGGAGCGTCAGAGACAACTGGCGTAACGGGTGAGGGCTGTACGCGCCGTCGCCATAGTGCTGGCTTTGGCGCGTCGGCGACTTGCAGCCCGCCAGTATTAGGAGGACATCGTCATGACGGCCAGAAGAATGGTTTGGCAATTCATTCAGGCCCGCGATTATCGAGTCATGCGGCGGGTCCATCGCTGGCGCGCGCCACGATGGCTTCGTATCTGGATGATCTGGGCGACTCGCCTCGGGGACGGCTGGATCTGGTATTCGACCGGTATCGCCTTGTTGTTGTTTGGAGGCGCCAACCGGTTTACCGCTTTCGCCGCCGCTGCCACAGCGGAGGTCGCCTCCATCACACTGATGCATGTCCTGAAAAAGACGAGCAAGCGGAAGCGCCCATGTCAGCTCGAGGAACACTGCTGGGCTAATGTCCTTCCGCCGGACCAGTTCTCCTTTCCGTCCGGTCATTCAATGAACGCGTTCGCCATCGCGATACCGTTGTGCATATTCTATCCGGAGCTGCAAGCGGCCTTGCTCGTTTTGTCCATCAGCATCGCCATTTCGCGGGTCATTCTTGGAATGCACTTTGTGAGTGACGTTATCGTGGGTTCGCTGCTGGGAGCCGGGCTGGGATACGGATCTTACCTGCTGTTCCGATAAAGCGTGCCGCTGCGACGTTCCGTCGCGAGTAGCTATGCCAGGCGCTCGAAGATTCCCGCGGCGCCCATGCCTCCGCCGATGCACATTGTGACCATACCGTAGCGCGCGTTGCGGCGCTCGAGTTCGCGCAAGATGGACGCAGTGAGCTTTGCGCCGGTGCAGCCGAGAGGATGTCCGAGCGCGATGGCCCCGCCATTGGGATTCACGCGCGCAGGATCGATCCCCACCGCCTTGATCACTGCGAGAGACTGCACGGCAAACGCTTCGTTGAGCTCGATCACGTCGATCTGATCGAGTTTCAAACCCGCAAACTTCAGGGCCTTCGGAATCGCAAAAGCCGGGCCAATCCCCATGACCTCGGGCGGCACGCCCGCTGTCGCAAACCCGAGGAAGCGCGCCATCGGCTTGACGCCCAGCGCACGGGCGCGCTCGGCGCTCATAACGATCGCTGCGGCCGCGCCGTCGCTCATCTGCGAGCTGTTTCCGGCAGTCGTCGTGCCCCGCGCGTGAAACGCGGGCTTGAGCTTCGCAAGAGCTTCGAGAGTCGTGTCGGGACGCGGGCCTTCGTCCATTGCGAATAGGGTCGTGGTCGTTTTCGCCTTGGCTGCGTGGCCATTCGTTCCATTGGCGACAACCGTCGTCTTCACTTCCACGGGCACAATCTCGTCCTTGAATTTTCCAGCGGCGATTGCGGCGAGAGCCTTTTTATGGCTCGCGAGGGAGAATTCGTCCGCCTGTTCGCGCGTGATGCCGTACTCGCGGGCGACATTTTCCGCCGTCAGGCCCATGCTGAGGTAGGCGTCCGGATTGTGATCCATCAACCAGGGATTCGGAGAGACCTTATTGCCGCCCATGGGAATCATGGTCATGGATTCGGTGCCGCCGGCCAGAATGACGTCGCCGCATCCGGCCATGATCCGCTCAGCGGCCATCGCGATCGACTGCAAGCCCGAAGAACAAAATCGGTTGATTGTGATCGCCGAAATTTCGACGGGCAAACCCGCGCGCAGTGCCGCGTTGCGCGCAACGTTCATGCCTTGTTCGCCCTCCGGCATCGCGCAGCCCAGGATGATGTCTTCGATTTCCTTCGGGTCGAGACCCGGCACGCGGCGAATCGCTTCCTGAATCGCGATGGCAGCGAGATCATCGGGGCGCGTGGCGCGCAGCGTCCCCTTGAACGCTTTCCCGACCGGCGTGCGGACCGAGCTTGCTATGACGGCTTCTCTCATCGTGTGCCCCGTGGAAGAGTGATTCGTAATTCGTGGTCCCGTACCTTTCATTGGATGCTCGTAGGCGCAAAAATGCAACAAGTGTGATTGTCGGGTGCGCGCTCTACGCGCCGTCGCCATAGCGCTGGCTTTAGCGCGTCGGCGACTTGGAGCCCGCCGAAATAACGTCCCTGCTTCGATTACTCAGTACGTTTGGTGGATTCACAAGGAGGACATGAGACCTTGGGCGAGTACCCCTTGAACGTGAACTTATAGGCGCCCGCGCCTCCATGTCCGTCGGCGCCACTCAACTCGGCCTGGACCGCGTAGACGTTACCACTGTGATCGGTATTGATCAGGTGGCCGGGAGGGTCGCCTTGCGGCGTGCCAATGTTGAATGAGCCAAGAACCTCGAGTGTCCTGCGATTCAGAATGAAGATGTCCGGGGCTCCTGCGACGTACAGAAACCGCTGGCCTGGATCTGGAGAGAAAGCTACAGACCTTGCCTGCAGGGGAAACTTGCTGTCGATGCCAATGAACTGCTCCGCGATGAATTTTCCTTCGGGTGTGAACACCTGGATCCGCTTGTTCCCGCGATCGGCCAAATACGCGAGCCCATCGTTCGAAAACTTTATGTCGTGCGGTACCGAAAATTGCTGAAACACTGACCAGATTCCACATACCATAGGACACAATTCGTTCGGCTTGGACGAGGCGACTGGCGGACGCTGATCCATATCGAGCGGTTTGTTGCCATAT
>JBGPXQ010000112.1:0-7927 GCA_041492805.1 Terriglobia bacterium
TGCGACGCGTCGCAACACAGGACGCATACGCTGACGAAGTGCTGCGCACCGAGCTTGGTGACAGCATTCGCGCCGAAGATGCGGGGCTTGCGACCGAATTGACGCTGGGCGTTCTGCGTTGGCAGCGGCTTCTTGATTTCCTGATCGAACGCAGCTTGACGAAGACGGCCAGAACCTTGGACGTCGAGGTCCGGATCACCTTAAGGTTGGGCGTCTACCAACTCTGGTTCCTGGACCGCGTGCCCGCTCACGCCGCTGTCCACGAATCCGTCGAACTTGTGAAGCGCGCGCGCAAGCGGTCTGCGGCTACGCTGGTAAACGCCGTGCTGCGTAAAGCGGCGAAGGAGGCCAACCAGGCGGCACGGTCACGCAGTGCTATCGCTTCGCTTCTGCCGAAGGATCTTTCGCCTGAGGAACGCCTGGGAATTCTCCACTCCCACCCAACCTGGCTTGTCGAGCGTTGGCTGCGCATCTTTGGCGAAGAGCGCACCGGCGCACTGCTCGAGGCGAACAATCGCGTCCCTGCTGTGTCCTGTTACATCCTCGATCCGCAGCGTCGCGATGATGCTTTGACCTCACTCAAGAAAGCGGGATGCGTGGTCGAGCCGGGACTCCTGCTGCGGGACGCCTGGAAACTGCACAATGGAAACCCGGCTGCGAGCGAAGCCGGTCAGCAAGGTTGGGTCGCGATTCAAGATGAAGCTTCCCAGGCAGTAGCGCATCTATTGGCCGTCGAGAACGGAAATACGGTTCTCGATCTTTGCGCCGCGCCGGGAGGAAAAACGCTCCTGCTCGCGCGTGCTGCCGGCTCGCATGGACATGTGATTGCCGCGGATCTGCATGAGCATCGCTTGCGTGCGATGGCGCAGCGGTTCGAACATGCCGGCGTTCGAAACATCGAATGTGTCGCGCTCGATGGCACGCAACCGCTTCCGTTCGAACGCCAATTCGAACGCATTCTGGTTGACGCGCCGTGCTCCGGAACCGGCACACTTGCGCGCCACCCGGAGATTCGATGGCGGCTCCTCCCCGAAGATCTCATGGAATTGCACTTGCGCCAAACTCGCTTATTGCGGAATGCTATCGCGAATCTCTCGCCATCAGGACGCCTGATCTATTCGACGTGCTCGTTCGAGCCGGAAGAAAACGAACTCGTCGTATACGAAGCGCTCGGTGGCGCGCCAGACAAATTCCGCGTCGTCACGCCGCAGGGAGCGCTCCAGCGCGTCTTGAGGGAAGGCGTTGCGGTTGAGAGTCTCATCGGCGCGGACGGATTTTTCCGGACCTATCCTCCTGAACACGGGACCGACGGATTCTTCGCGGCCGTGATCGAGGGTACGGACGAAAAGACTTGACACAGAGAGGAGCAGGAGGGGGAGAGTGGCAGAACAAGGCGTTGGCTGGACGCGATACTTGCTCGCAAAGCCTGCACGAGTCTGTTTTTTCTCTTCCTCATCTCTGTGCCCCCTGTGTTCTCCGTGGTGAAACTGTTTGCATTTCTGCGGACTGGAAGCAGCCTAAACCGCATGCTAAATTAAACGAGGGGGATTAATGACGTTTCGTGAACGTATCGAATGGCTGCTGCGCATGAGCCTGCTTGTCTTCGTCCTGGCCGCGGCCGCATTCCTCAGCGGGGTGATGGCCATGCGCTTTGCCATTCAAGGCCGCGAAGTAGACATGCCCAACCTGGTGGGCAAGAGTTCAGCCGATGCGCTGGTTCTCTTACGCGCGCGCAGTCTGCAGCTTAAGATCGCCGACCGCGTTTACAGTGATCTCCCTGCAAATTCCGTCGTGCGGCAGAGTCCACCTGCGGGCGAGCACATGAAAATTTCACAGGAGGCACATGTAGTTTTGAGCCTGGGTCCGCAAAACGTGACGATCCCCGAACTGGCAGGTGAAAGCTTGCGCGTCGCGCGGATTCAACTGCTGCAGGCGGGACTGCAATTGGGCGAAGTCACATCTTATTTGGTGTCGAATCTGCCCGCGGATACGGTGGTCCAGCAGAACCCGCTGTCGGGAACGCGCGCCACGAGCCTCCGCGTGAACCTGCTCGTGGCACAAAGCGATCCACAAGCTGCCTATATCATGCCCTGGCTGGTAGGCATGCAGTTGCCGGACGCGGATCGGCTGGTTTCTTCCGGGGGATTGAAATTGGCAAAGACAACCTACTCTTCGTCTCCCCAATGGCCGAAGGGCACAGTGATCGAACAAACCCCCGACCAGGGTTCCAAGGTGACCAGCGAAACGCCTATCGAACTGGTCGTCGCAGAGTAGGGGGCGCTGCCGAGGACCGGAATTTGTTCAGCGCGCTCTCAATTGGAAATTCGATGGCGCGGTTCCTTTCAGAACGATAGCCTGGCCAACACCTTGCGCGATTCTGGTAAGATATGAGCGGAGAAACTGTGATCCACCCGGTCGAAATAGCCCCTTCGATTTTAGCCGCAGACTTCGCATCCCTGGGAGAAGGAATTCGCGCCGTCGAACGAGGCGGCGCAACGCTGCTGCACGTGGATGTGATGGACGGGCACTTCGTACCGAACATTTCGATCGGAGTTCCCGTCGTGGCGTCGCTTCGCAAGGCAACCCGCCTGCCCCTTGACGTGCATCTGATGATCGAGAATCCCGAGCAGTACATTCCGCTGTTCGCGGAAGCAGGCGCCGACATGATTTCTGTGCATCAGGAAGCCACACCGCACCTGGATCGCGCTCTGGCCATGATTCGCGAGCACGGCTGCCAGCCGGGGGCCGTGATCAATCCCGCAACGCCCGTATCAGCACTCTCAGAAGTCCTTGGGAAAGTGGATCTCGTACTGGTGATGTCGGTCAATCCCGGCTTCGGCGGGCAGAAATTTATTCCCGGTGCGCTGGAGAAAATTCGCCAGCTAAAACTAACTCGAGAGAGATATAATCAATCGTTTCGTATCGAGGTGGATGGGGGAGTCGGCCCGGAAAATGTGGCGGATCTGGTTCGAGCCGGCGCTGAAATTCTGGTCGCCGGAACTTCTATCTTTCACACGCCAGACCCCGCAGAAGCGGTCCGGGCGATGAAGCAAATGGCCGGCGGAGCGCTGGCACAAAAAGCTTGAGATAAAATTGGTGAAAAATATCCGTACATTAATGATCGCCGTCCTCGCAGCGGCGCTGTTGGCGGGCTGCTTCGGGAAAAAGAAGCCCGCGCCGATCGCCGGCACTTCGGCCGAACCGGACAAGGTTCTGTTCGCCAGGGCGACAGATAATATTAAACATGGACGTTACACGGTCGGCCGCTTGTCGCTGCAAACCTTGATCAATACCTATCCGGACAGCGAATACCTGGCCAAAGCGAAACTTGCCATTGGAGACTCCTACTACAAAGAAGGCGGGATGGCCGGGCTGAAGCAGTCGATCGTGGAGTATAAAGACTTCATCACGTTCTTCCCTTTCCTCGATGAAGCAGCCTACGCCCAGATGCAGATCGCGATGGGACACTACCGCCAGATGGAAAAGCCCGACCGCGATCATGCCGAGGCTGTACAAGCAGAGGCCGAATTCCAGACTTTCCTGGAAAAATATCCGAATAGCCCGCTTGTCCCGCAAGCTGAACAGCATCTTCGCGAGACTCAGGAAGTTCTTGCTGAGGGCAACTTCCGCGTCGCCCGTTTCTATTTCATTCGTGGCGCATATAAGGCAGCCGGCGCGCGATTGCTCGAGCTGACCAACCGGTATCCGCTTTACAGCCAGGCCAGTGATGCCAACTGGATGCTCGGGCAGATTTACGAAAAGACGGAGCACAATGACGTCGCGGCCCAGTATTACACCAGGATTGTGAAGGATTACCCACTTTCCTCGACAGTAGGCGAAGCCAAAGCCAAACTCACCAAGTTTGGCGTGCCAGTCCCGCAGCCCGATCCGTCTGCTGTTGCGAGGATGCAAAAGGAAGAGGAAGCCGCCCACAACCGTCCGGGTATTTTGAAGCGCTCTCTGGGAGTTCTGAGGACCGGGCCTGATGTATCGGCGTCCGCTCACAGCGGTCCGCCAACAATGACTCCTGCCAGCGAATCGGGGGATGAGACTCTTAGTTTTGGGACGCAGCCGACCCTTGGCATAAGCGGGGGGCCTGGCGCCGGTAACACTGCGACGGTCGAAACAGTAACGCCGGGAACCCGTCCTTCGCAAGTGCAGCCCGCAACCAACTCTACGGACGCCACGCCGTCCTCATCAGACAGTAATGCCGGCCTGCCTGCCAATAGCGGCTCGGCCGATCCGAACGCAACTCCACCTGCAAATGCCACAACACCCGCGCCAGCAGCTGATAAAAACCAGGAATCAACGACCAAGAAAAAAAAGGGCATCCATAAGATCATCCCCTTCTGAATCTGCCTTCCCTGTACTAATGGCCACGTTAGTTCATTCAGACACATTCCCGCCCACTCTTTATTGACTCACTGGGATCAAGGTGTTACCAATAACCGAGAGGCTGTTGATGTACCCCCATCGCGATGAACAGGTGTACCTCGGGAGACCGGAGGCCGGCACGTGGCAAAGATTCTGGTAGCCGACGATAACAGTAACGTCCAGAAAACCATGACCCTAGCTCTGGCGCATCTGGGTGTGGAAGTGATCTCCGTAAACAACGGCGAAGCCGCTGTGCGCAAACTGGCCGATGTCACACCCGACATGGTGTTAGCGGACATTTTCATGCCTGTGCGGAACGGCTACGAAGTCTGCGAATTCGTCAAGAGAGATCCTCGATTCACTCACGTACCAGTTGTATTGCTGGTGGGCGCATTTGATCCTCTTGACGAGCGTGAAGCGCAGCGGGTCGGCGCCGATGGAATTCTGAAGAAACCCTTTGTCCCTCCGGATCCGCTGATTACGATGGTCAAGACGCTGCTCGACCGGGCGATGGGCGAGCGACTGGTCGCAGTTTCCGTCACCAAGACCGTTGTAGCGGCGCAGGCGAAGACCGGCACCGAGGCGACTGCGGAAGTGCATGCACCAGTCCCGCCGATATTGGAAGAACCCTCACCGGAAGAATTCCCAATCCCCGCCGGACGCGTGTCTTTCGGCGATGGTGACCACCCTGTCGCGTTTGGCCAACTTTTGGAAACACCCAGACGGGAAACCGCGCCCTCCGACAACGGGGTTATCGAAACGGTGGACGACGAACAGATTTTGACCAGTTCGCGCGACGCTACTCTGGGTGAGCCGATTTTCTGGAGGAATGACTCGCCCGAAGCGGAACCTGATGTGGCACAACCCGCAGATAGCCCAGACGAACTCTCTCTAAGCTCGTGGAGCCAGCAAAAAGAAGCGCTGCCCCGGCAAGAGGATGCCGGTCTGATGCCGACGGTCGAACCCCTCGAACTCGTTCGCGAAGAACAGGAAGCGACAGCGCCATCGGTTGTGGATTCGGAACCAATCATACTCGACGCGGCGGCGCAAGCTCCGTTGACGGTGGAGTCTGGCAAAGCCCGGGAACTTGCGGCGAATCCCATCGAATGGCTGGCAACCGCCCCGGCGCAACACTCGGATGCTGCGTCAGAAACAACCCCCGGATTGGCCGAACCGATTGCCGATGTCGCCAACACAATAGATGCAGTGGGGCCTTCGGTGGATTCTGTACCCGCAATGGAGCCGAAAACGCAGAGCACCAATGAGACTGTTGCCGAGGTCCTGCCACAATCCCCACAGACCCCTGAGGATACCGCCCGGTCGGTTCCAATACACAAATGGGGCGAGATGACCGAGTGCCTTGAGGAGCGTGCCAGCGAGCTTACAGCCCAGTATGCGGCTTCGATGTCTGAGCCTTCCGCTCAGATTCCCGCGCCGGCACCGGCAATCTCACAGGCTGCTGCAGTCAATCCGCCACAGCCTCCCAACCCATCGGGCTCCGAGGCGCCTGATCCCGAGCTTGTCGAGGCTGTTGTACGGCGAGTCCTCGATAAAATGCGTCCGCAAGTCGTGGACATCATTACCAGGGAATTCCTGCGTCCCGTCGTTCAAGCGTTGGTCCATCGGGAAATCGAGAAGAAATAGAATTTCCAGGTCCCATTCGTCTCTCCCCTGATCCGCATACTCATTCGTATCTGCCTTTCCGACGGCGGATTTGACCGGCTGCGTCAGCGTCCGTATAGTAATCGTCCTGAGCCGAGAGCCGGAGAACATGCCAAGAGAGATCTCCAAAGCATACGAGCCGCAACAGATCGAGCAGCGTTGGGCGAAACGTTGGGCGGAGGAAAAGCTCTTTCGCGCCGATGTGGACGCGCCCGGGCCGGTATTTTCAATTGTCATCCCGCCACCCAACGTGACTGGGTCATTGCACATCGGCCACATGCTCAACCACACGGAGATCGATATCCTCACGCGGTGGCGGCGAATGCAGGGGTACAACACTTTGTACCTCCCAGGCACGGACCACGCAGGGATTTCCACGCAGCGCGTCGTCGTCCGTCAGCTTGCGGCGCAGGGGATCAACTACCGCGACCTGGGCCGTGAAGCGTTCGAACGGAAAGTCTGGGAGTGGAAGCAAGAATCCGGCGGAACGATTACCCGGCAGATGCTCCAGCTCGGCGAGAGCTGCGACTGGACCCGCGAGCGTTTCACGCTTTCACCACAGTTATCGCGCGCGGTTACGGAAGTCTTCGTCCGGCTGTATGAAGATGGACTGATTTATCGCGGGCACTACATCATCAACTGGTGCCCGCAGTGCCGTACTGCGATCAGCGACCTGGAGACCGTCCACGAAGAGCGGCAAGGACATCTCTGGCACATTCGCTACCCGATCGTGGGGTCAAGCGAATCCGTTGTCGTTGCCACCACGCGGCCGGAAACGATGCTCGGGGATACCGCTGTGGCCGTTCATCCCAGCGACCCGCGCTATCAACATCTGATCGGCAAAATGGTACTTCTCCCGTTGATGAACCGCGAGATCCCGATCGTCGATGACTTTGTCGTCGACCGCGAGTTTGGCACGGGCGCCGTCAAAGTCACGCCGGCGCACGACCCGAACGACTTTGAAATCGGACGACGGCACAACCTGCCAGAAATTGACGTCATGACCGATGACGCGAAGATGAGCGCCGCTGCCGGACAATATGCGGGACTCGATCGGTTCGAGGCGCGAAAGAGGATTGTTGCGGACCTGGAAGCAGCGGGCTTGCTTGAAAAAGTTACCGATCACACTCACGCGGTCGGGACGTGCGACCGCTGCGGCACCATCATCGAACCGCGCGCCTCGACGCAATGGTTCGTGAAAATGAAGCCGCTGGCCGAGCCAGCGATTGCCGCGGTCGAGCGCGGCGACATTGAAATGGTTCCGGAAAATCGTCGCGCCGAGTACTTCGAGTGGATGCGCAATATCCGCGACTGGTGTATATCCCGTCAGCTTTGGTGGGGACACCGGATCCCCGCATGGTATTGTGGCGGCTGCAAGGAAATTACCGTCGCCCGGCAGACGCCGGCAAAGTGCGCGAAGTGCGGCTCAGCCAGGCTCACACAAGACCCGGATGTGCTTGAGACGTGGTTTAGCTCGGCGCTTTGGCCGTTCTCGACAATGGGCTGGCCTGACGATACGGCCGATTTCCGAAAATACTACCCGACTAGCCTGCTCATTACCGCGTACGATATCCTTTTCTTCTGGGTCGCGAGAATGATCATGATGGGGCTGAAGTTTACCGGGCAGGTTCCCTTCCGGCAGGTCTGTCTGCATTCGCTGGTGCGCAACGCCGAAGGCGAGAAGATGTCAAAGTCGAAGGGCACGGGCATCGATCCCGTGGAGCTGAATGAGAAATTCGGAACCGACGCGATGCGCTTCACGCTGGCGAGCATGGCCGCGCCCGGGACCGACATCGTTTTATCCGAGGACCGTATCCTAAGCTACCGGGCGTTTGCCAACAAGATATGGAACGCCGCAAGATTCGTGTTTCTCAATTTAGACAAGTACGAA
>JBGPXQ010000060.1:0-10609 GCA_041492805.1 Terriglobia bacterium
ACCGCATCGCGCTCTCCACCGAAGACGAAATTCTCCGGTCGATGCGGTTACTCACCGAATATTTGAAATGTTTGATTGAACCGTCCGGTGCAATCGCGGCGTCCCCCGCGCTGCATCGTCAGCTCGGCGCCGAAGACCTCAAAATTGGAATTATTGTTTCCGGAGGGAATCTCGATCCTGACGTGATGTCCACGCAGCAATGAAAAATATTTGGCACAGAGGGGACCGGGGAAGAGTGACTGGTGTGAACCCCTGGTTCCCTCTGTGCTCTCAGTGTCCTCAGCGTTGAATGCCGCTATTGGACATTGAGCGTAAACGTTGTGGAATTAGTGAATCCTCCACCGGTCGCTGTGACGGTCACTGTGGAGGTGCCTGTCGGCGTCCCAGGAGTCGTTGTTGGTCCACCCGGCTTCGTGCAACCCGCACACGCAAACATCACACAAGCAAACGCCAGCGCACCGGCAAGCCGGAACACCCTGCGTCGCTGGGAGAAGACCACGAGCATGGTGAAGAAGGATGCGAACGTGGCCGCTGCGCCTGCCATCAGCCAGTGCAGGCGGCTTTGTGGTATCGCAAACGAAGTCTTAGTGGCAGTGGTCGAGATTGTGAGCACGCTAGTGCCGCTTCCGGTGATTGAGGTCGGATTGAAGCTGCACGTGGTCAACGAAGGCAGGCCCGCGGAGCAGGATGACGAAGTGAAATTTATCGTGCCGTTGTAGCCGGTCTGCCCTGTGATGGTCACCGTCGTCGTTCCTGACTGTCCCGGGCTGGTGACATTCACGGTCGTGGGGTTGAAGGAGATTGAGAAGCTTGGCCCTACCGCGACAACCACGGCCGAAGATGTGGAAGTGGAATAATTGCTGTCACCAGCGTACTGCGCCGTGATGCTATCTGTCCCATTGGGCAGCGTGGTCGGCGCAAAGCTGGCCGTAGCTTGTGCGAACCCTGTGGTCGAATTCACTCCGCCGACAACAGCAACAGGACTCCCGAAAGCCGTCCCGCCGACGAAAAATTGCACTGTACCGGTCGGTTCCTGCTGCAAGCTTGCCGTGGCATTGCTTGACGTCGCGATTGTCGCCGTCAGTGGAACGGGGCTCCCGCTCGCGGCAGTCGATACGTTGGAAGAGACGGCGGTGGTCGTCGTGGCCTTCGAAACGTTAACAACGTCCGTCGTGGATGTGCTCCCACTGAAACTGTTGTCACCACCGTAGACTGCCAGAATATTATGCGTCCCGGCGGGAAGTTGGATGGGCTGGTCTTCCAAGAATCCCAAGCTGTTCAGTTTGAACGATCCGCCGTCGAGTGCGACCCCATTGTCAGTCAGGGTAACTGTTCCGGTGGGGCACGCAGGCCCGCCAGGATTGCACACACTGCCCGCCGAATTCGTAACGGCCACACTCAAAATGTAAGGGGATCCATAGGTTAGAGAAGTTGCATTAGTGCTTAGAATGGTTCCGGTCGGGCTGAAAGTGACGATCCCGAGCCCCGTCTTGCTGCTCTCCGTATTCACGGTGACGCTGACCGGGATGGAATCGCTCGCGCCAAAATTGGAGTCGCCAGCATAGTGCGCTTCGACGGCGTAACTTCCCCCCGGCAGCGCGGTCGTCGTGGAGGAAATGCTACCGTTCAAGCCCACCGTCGTCAATGTGAAGCGGTCCACGCCTTGATTCGCGCTTGTGCTGGCGATCAATGAAACATCGCCGGTCGGAGTTCCGGTTGCGGGAGACTTGGCCGCGACCGTGATACTCACCGGGACCGACGCTCCGTGCGTGATCGTGACGGGATTCCCGCCGTTCAATGAGAGCATCGTCGTGCTGCCCTTGAATGTTACGCTTCCCCAGTTGTTAACTAGGTTAGAAACATTGACCGAGCCGAGGCCTGTGGCCAGATCGTACCCGACGCCTGCATTGAAACCGGTCAGCCCGGGCACGGTATTGTTCCCGACCGTCGTGTCGTAGAAGTTGCAAGGACCGGGCGGCGGGCCGGGAGTGGCTGAACCGTTGCACGAGGAAAGGGTCTCGCTGGCCGCAAGCTTGTACAGCACGTAGTTAGCCTGGCCCTGACGCGCCAGTGTCTTTTCAACGACCAATGCCATGATCCCGCCGAACGCCTGCACGGAAGCGGACGTTCCGCTGATGCCGCTAAAGCTGGGACTCCCGCCGGCGCAAGATCCGCGAAGGCAAACGAGGTAAGGGTCGTGCGCTGCCGCACTCAACGAGACGTCGGGCAGATCCCGCGCGCCATCGGTGGGAATTCCTGCAACTCCAGACTGCCATGAAGGCTTTGGCGTGAAGAAGATGCTCTTGCCACCGCTGCTCGACCAAAGACCGGTACCACCGGTGACACTCCCGCTTTCGTTCCAGACGTTCTCCGGGATATAGGAAATAGCAGTCTTGAAACCCGGCCCATTCGTTGTATTCCAATAGGCGCTGCTATTACCATTCTCATTGAATTGCGTGCCGCCCACGGCGACTGTGAAGGGCGACGAAGCCAGAACGTTCACGGAAGCGGCATGCGTCGCGGGCGCGAAGTTTTGATCGTCGCACCCGGCCGCACCGTTGTCTCCCGAGGAGACAAGAAATGTTATGCCCTGCGCGGCAGCCTGCTGGGCGAGAGTTGCGATGGCAGATGCTGTTCCCGATGAAACAAAACCTTCGCAACTCCCGAAACTCTCGGTCATAACGTCGGCCAGGTTGTTGTCAATGATGTAGATCTCCGAAAGATCCACGCCGTCGGCCGCATTCGTGGATTCGGAAACAACGAATTTTATTGTTGCGTTGGGAGCCACGGCCCCCGACCACGACACGTCGAGAACCGCTTCCGTCTCTTCCCCGCCACCCAGATTTCCCGGGTCCGGGCCGTTCAGAATGACCTGGGGATCGTTTGCCGCCAGGCCGAATCGATTCCGAAAATCTCGGATGTCCTGTACGTTGATGTTCGTGCGGCCGACAACGGCGATGTTCGCCCCGGCACCCGTCATGGTTGCGCCGATGTTGTAGATGACTCCAAAATCGGCCGGACCCAGCGCGTTGTTCCCGGTCGAACTTCGAAACTGTAGCCTCTCCCCCTGCGCGGACGTGATGGCAAACGTCTCCCCAGACCGGACCGAGTAGGGCTCCTTTAGAAAATTGTGCAGGGTCGCAACACCGGCGACGACGGGCACGAGCGCCGCGGGAATCTGCGGATCATTGGCATTTGCCCAATGATCTTCACCATTTACGGCATACTTGTGAATCGCGGCGTGAAGCACACTTTCGACTTGCGCCGCCGTCCCAGAGAACTCGATGACCGTGCGTCCTTTGGAAACCTGGATGGACTGAAACCCTTGAGACGTGAGCCAAGACGTCACACCTTGAATATCCTGATCGGCAGGACCGAACTGTTGTCCGAATTGATCTGGCGTGAGCCATTTATGATAGTTCGGTGAGGCCTTGCTCTGCTGCTGCTCAAGCAGGTCCTGTAGAGCGGCTTCCTGCTCCGGACTGCGCTTCAGAACGAGCAACATCCGATCCATCGGCAAGTTAGGCTGCGCCGCGCCCTGGTCAAACTGCGCGCGAGCGAGCGGATGCGTATTGCCCTGGAGCGCTGTAAGCCTGGTCTCGTCTATTCGATCAGTAATGCGGGGACGCACGATATTGTCCTGCGCCGATGCCAGACCGGGCATGACAAGAAGAATCGCGATCGCCAGAAAAGTCCTTAAGCGGGAGAAATTGCAAATTCCAAATAGGTCCCTAAAATCAAATAGGACGTTACAACGCTCACGAATTCGCTTCTCCCTATCCGGATCAGCTACGACAATTCGATTCACGGTCCCCTCAGACCTAATTAAGTACGGTGGATATGCCCTCTTCCCCGACTTCGTCCCGGAGATGATTACCGACGTCGCGTACAGTTCCGTTGGATGCAGGATTTGATTCCAGGTTTTCCAACGAATCGAAATCGCATCGCCTATGAACCACCCATGAACAGGGTATGCCCCTGCAGCGTGGGATTCCAGAATGCCTGCGAAGTGAGTTATCTGTAAGCCAATACTTGATCTGGAGAACGAGCCGGGGCGGGGTGCGCACGAACATGTAAAGAGAACGAAGTAGGGGGCGTGATTAGACGTCGGACGCCTTCCAGTTCGAGGGCGGAAAGGAAATCTGCCAGAACATGGGAAGCGACTTGTCAAATTCCAAGGGAATCAGAAATCCTTCTGCACTCTCGCGCGGTGCACGCGTGACGCGCGCGCTGGCACGATCACGGGTACGTTCATTGAAGATTTCGAGTTTGGTCCCGGCATCAAAAGGACGCGAACAGAGTACCATCGCGCCGTGGACGTTGACAGCGACCGTGTGAGCGGCCGCCGTGATCTCCTGGCCTGACATCATCACTTGCAACACAATGGGGACGCGGATAACAACGCGCTGGCTTCTGCGCCGTTCCTCCCCTGGCAGAAGCGATGTCCCTCGATCCGACTGCTCTTTCCTCGCGGTCATAGGTCGAGTCCCCAAAAATCCATTTGCGGATTGATCAACTCTATTCCTAATTCCCAGCCTTCGGCCCGTTCATGGCCGCGCCAGACAATTACGGCCGGATTGGTTTGCCGGCTCACAAGATTGATGATCTGAATGTGCTGGTCAACTTGCAGATCTTGCCGAAGCACGACCAGGCAACCGTAGGGTCCCACAACGCGGGTTTGTGCTTCCCCGCGTCGAATTTCGCCTCCGCCATCCCATTCGACCGCCACCGGAACACATGAATTGAGCCGTACGCCGCGGCGCTTCTCCGGCCCAGATAGCAAACCGCTCTTGGTTTTGGAATAGGTGACGCCAGCCGGACGAGCCTGCACTCGTCTTGGTTGAACCTTAAGCATTATCCCCTCAGAGGCCAACAGGAGCGGCGCTAGCGACAATCAAGCTGGCCTGCTCCGTGCCTGACTAACAATCCCAGCCTAGAGCGTAGTCTATCGGGCGTCTATGGTACGCAGGGTCAGCGACGCGAAGGGTCCGGAAGGACAGGTGGCAGAGTAGTCATCATCGTTCTGGCGACGGGGGCTTCGGCCGGCACAGGAGTGTGCACGGGCCTCTCCAGGGACTCTAAGTCCTTGTTCCGAAGCCTTTTACCAAACCTGCGCGAGCCCCAGTTTTTCATTCTCTCCATATAGATGTAGAAAACTGGGGTGAGGAAGAGCGTAACCAATTGGGAAAATAGCAGGCCCCCAACCACGACCATCCCGAGAGGGCGGCGAGACTCGGCGCCTGCCCCGACTCCCAGAGCAATGGGCAGAGTACCCATCAGCGCGGCCATAGTGGTCATTGTGATCGGGCGGAAGCGGACTACGCACCCCTGATAGATGGCCTCCTCGGGGGACTTCCCTTCCTTGCGCTGCGCTTCGAGTGCGAAATCGATCATCATGATTGCGTTTTTCTTCACGATCCCGACGAGCATAATAATACCGACGAACGCGTAAAGGTCGAGCTGCATGTCAAACGTCGGGTTGAACCAATGCTTGGTTACCGTTGCCCAGTGGAAGAACAGGAGCGTTATCAGGGCTCCGAAGCCGGCGGACGGCAGACCTGACAGAATCGTGATCGGATGAATGAAGCTCTCATAGAGAATTCCCAGGACGATGTAAATGACCAGGATGGCCATCAATAGGAGCATCCCGAGGCCCGTCAGGGACGATTCGAAAGCTTGCGCGGTGCCCTGAAAGCTGGTCGAGACGGTGCCAGGCAGGGTGGAGCGCGCCAGATCGCTTACCTCTTTGATTGCATCGCCTAAAGCCATCCCCGGCGCCAGGTTAAAGGAAAGCGTAACGGCAGGAAGCTGGCCGAGATGCGTTACGACGAGCGGACCAACATTGGGTGCCATCCGAGATACCGCACTCAGAGGGACCAACTGCCCATTCGAAGAGCGAATATAGAGGAGAGGCAACTGACCCGGATCGCGTTGGTACTGCGGCTCAAGCTCCAGAATGACCCGGTACTGGTTCGTGGGCGTGTAGATCGTTGAGATCTGGCGCGTCCCGTATGCGGAAAATAACGCGTCCTCAACCTGTGATGGCGTCACTCCGAGAACCGATGCCTTGTCACGATTTACCAGAACATTGATCTGCGGGTTCTTGATGAGCAGGTCGCTGGTGACATCGAGCAGGCCGGGGAGGTTCCGCATCTGGTCGAGCAAATCGTTCGAGGAACTGTACAGTTCTTCGATATTCGGACTTTGGAGCGTGAACTGGTAGGCGCTCTTGCTGAGGCTGCCGCCGATGCGTATCGCCGGCAAGTTCTGCATGTACACCATCATGCCAGGCACGACGGCAAGTTTCGGGCGCAACTCCGCAATGATCTCATCGATCGAAGGCCGCTCGGAGCGCGGCTTGAGGTTCATGAACAGCCGGCCTTGATTCCCACTGGAATTGCCAGGACCACCCAAGCCAATGCTGGACATTCCGTTCGCGATATAGGGATCTTTCCACATGATCTCGGCGACTTGCCGTTGGTGCTCCGCCATTGCGTCAAACGAAATGCCCTGGGCGGCCTCGGTAAACGCAAAGAATTGCCCCGTGTCCACGCTCGGCAGGAAGCCCTTGGGGATGAGGAGGTAGAGATAAGCGGTGGCCACCAGAATGGCGATTGAGACGCCCATCGTTGCAAGTTTGTGCCTCAGAACAAACTGAAGCGCGCGTTCATAGACGCCCAGCATCCGGCTCTGGATGCGTTCGAAAACGTTGAACAGGGTTCCGTGCTCTTGCTCTTGCGGGGGGCGCAGGAAACGGCTGCACAACATCGGCGTGAGCGAGAGCGAAACCAAACCCGAAACCAAGATCGTCGAAATAATGGTCACGGAAAATTCGTGCAGCAGCCGGCCCAATATGCCGCCCATGAAGAGAACGGGAATAAAGACGGCAGCCAGTGACAGCGTCATCGAAAGAATCGTGAAACCGATTTCACCGGAACCGTTGATCGCCGCTTCGTAAGCCCCTTCGCCAAGCTCCATGTGGCGCACGATATTTTCGAGCATGACGATAGCGTCGTCGACCACGAATCCGACCGAAAGCGTCAGCGCCATGAGCGATAAGTTGTCGAGCGAATAGTCAAACAAATACATCACGGCGAATGTGCCGACAATCGACATCGGCAGCGCCAGGCTGGGAATGACCGTCGCCGATACGTTGCGGAGGAACAGGAAAATTACAAGGATGACCAGGCACAGGGCCAGAACGAGCGTAAATTTTACGTCACTGACGGAAGCTCGAATGGAGGCCGAGCGATCGTACATGATTTGCAGGTCAATCGCAGGCGGGATTTGCTGGCGGAACGATGGCAGGAGCGACTTGACCCTGTCGACGACTTCAACGGTATTCGTTCCAGGCTGCCGCAAAATCGCCAGGATGATGGCACGCTCGCCGGAAAACCAGCTTGCGATTTTGTCGTTTTCCACGCCATCGATGGCGCGTCCAATCTCAGCAAGCCGCACCGGCGAGCCATTCCGATAGGCGACGATCACCGGACGAAACGCCTCCGCGTTCATCAACTGGCCGTTCGACTGCACGGTCACGGCCTGGTCGTGGCCCCAGAGCGTGCCGGTCGGCAAGTTCACGTTGGACTTTTGGACGGCCGCAACAACCTCGTCGATTCCAATCTGACGTGTGGCTAAGGCCCTCGGGTCCACTTGAATGTGAACTGCGTACTTCTGGGGGCCATAAATCTGAACTTGCGCGACTCCAGTGATCATCGAGATTCGCTGAGACATGAACGTCTCGGCAAAATCATCGACTGTTGAAAGCGGCAGCGTCGAGGAGCGCAGCACCAGGTATAAGATCGCCTGGTCGGCGGGATTCACCTTTCGAAACGACGGCGGGCTGGGCATGTTCGTCGGCAGCCGGCCCTGCGCTTGCGTGATCATGGACTGTACGTCCAGCGCCGCGCCGTCCAGATCCCGGCTCAGATTGAACTGCAGGGTGATGGAACTCGATGCCAGGGTATTCGACGACGTCATGGAATCGAGTCCCGCGATCGTCGAAAACTGCTGCTCAAGCGGTGTGGCCACTGAAGATGCCATCGTTTCAGGGCTGGCGCCCGGCAAAAATGCCGACACCTGAATCGTCGGAAAATCCACGTTGGGAAGATCGCTGACAGCCAGATACCGGTACGCGACAACTCCAAACAGCAGAATGGCGATCATCACCAGGCACGTGGCGATCGGCCGCTTAATGAAGATTTCTGTTACGTTCATCCTTCGGAACCCCTGCTCCCTCGCCCACTCTCCGGCCCGTTCTCATCCTCCAGGAGTGGAAGCCACTCCCGTGGGCGCGCTGTTCGGCGGGGCCGGCACCTGTTTAATGGCGACCGGCGCGCCCGGAGCCAGCCGAACCTGGCCGTCAACCACGACAACCTCTCCAAGGCGAAGTCCCTTCTGCACAACCGTATCGCCCAGGATCGTCTTTCCGGTGACTATCGGCCTTGATTCCACAGTGTTGTCACTCTTCACTACGAAGACATAGTTTCCGTTTTGTCCGGAAGCGACTGCTTGTGCGGGTACAACGATGGTGTTTGGAGATGAGGCCAGTGTCAGAACAACGTTTACGAATTGTCCGGGCCAGAGACGCCGCCGCGGATTCGCAAACACAGCCTTTAGACGGATTGTGCCCGTCGCGGCGTCCACCGCGTTATCGATGAAACTCAGCGTCCCCTGCTCGGGTCCCCCGGAATCGTTGGGAATGAGAGTTTCGACGCGCAATTGCCCGGTTCCACGAAATTTCTTCACCTCGGCAAGCTGGTCTTCGGGGATCGCAAAATTGACGAAAATCGGCTGAACCTGATTGATGACGACAAGTATGGGAACATCGTTCCCCTTCACCAGATTGCCTTCGTGCACCTGCAGGCTGCCAGTCCGGCCGTCGACGGGAGAATAGATGGAACAGTATTCGAGGTTCAGCTTTGCCGTATCAATGGCTGCCTGATCGGCCCGTACCTGCGCATCTTGCGCCTGGGCTGCAGACGCGTAGTCGTCCGACTGCTGCCGCGCAGCCACTCCCTGCTGGAAGAGATCGAGATAGCGCTTGGCCGATACGCGGTCATTCTCGGCCACGGCTGCGTCTTTGGCGAGAGCGGCTTCCGCCTGGGCAAGCGCGGCCTGGAATGGTCGGGGATCAATCGTGAACAACAATTGTCCCTTCCGGACATCCTCGCCTTCCTGGAAATGCACTTTCATTAAGGGGCCGGAGACTTGCGGCTTGATCGAAACCGTCGAATACGCTTCCACATTGCCGATGGCTTCTACCTGTATCGGGACCGTCTTTTCCGCCACCTTGGACACTACTACAGGGACCGGGCGGGGTCCCGGGGCGTTGGTGTTCGCCTCTTGTTTCGCGCAGCCACCTGCAAAAATGGCAATTGTGCCTAACCCTATTGCGGCCACGCTACGCAATGCTCGCCCCCCCGGATTGTCTGCACCGACAACTCCACCTTTTCGTATTCTTGGGATGATTTCCGCGACCGTAATCTCAATAATTAAGGACGGCTGCAGTACCCTTGAGGTTTCGCCCTTTAGCCGGGATAAGTGTACCAGAGGGGCCGTCCGCTGGACTCCCGAAAACGCTCCCGGGAGCAATCGGGGAAGGTGCGATCCATCCGAGCCGCGAGGCCACAGCAAGATTTGGCACTTCCGCTATCGAATTTTGGCCCTGCAATGGCTATCATGTCTCGGCCTTCACAACCACTTCACACGAGGTGAAACAATGGATCCGGTGCGCACGGAAAACGTAACACTTCAGGTAGCGGATGGCACCACGATGAATGCATTCGTGGCTACCCCTGCCGATGGAGGAAAACTGCCAGGCTTGCTCGTTTTTCAGGAAGCCTTTGGCGTGAATCCACACATTCGAGATGTCACACAGCGCTTTGCGAAGCAAGGTTATGTGGCCATCTCCCCTGAATTGTTTCATCGCACCGGGGCCGGTTTCGAAGGAACGTACAATAATTTCCCGGCCTGCATGCCGCATATGCAGGCGCTGACTCCCGAAGGCTTGGTCAAGGACGTGCAGGCGGCGTTCGACTGGCTACAGAAGAGTCCGCATGTTTTGCCGAACCACACGGCCAGCGTGGGCTTCTGCATGGGCGGGCGCGTATCATTCCTGGCAAATTCGGCAGTTCCCCTGCAAGCGGCGATCTCATTCTACGGCGGGGGGATTGCTCCCGCGCTGCTGCCGCGCGCGGCGCAATTGCACGGTCCAATGCTGTGCTTCTGGGGCGGCCTCGACAGCCACATCCCGCCGGACCAGATCCACGCGGTAGTCGAAGCGATGAGGCAAGCAAAGAAGACGTACGTGAACGTCGAATTCTCAGACGCCGACCACGGATTCTTTTGCGATGTGCGCGCGAGCTACAAAGAGACGGCGGCAAAGCAGGCGTGGGACCTCTCGCTGCGATTTCTCGCCACGTATGTGAAGGGGTGATGTCGCCCGCAACATCAGACGCGGGAATTTTTCTGGGATTTGCGCGAAAACCATCACCTCTTCAGAGGTGAGCTACAATTCGGTGCACAAACGGAGCCGAAGATCCATGGACCAAAGAATGCTCGATACATTGGCAATCAAGGAAGTCGTCGAAAACTGGGCCGTGTGGCG
>JBGPXQ010000074.1:0-9759 GCA_041492805.1 Terriglobia bacterium
ATCGAAAACGGCGACTGGAAATTCCTGATGTGGGATACGGCCGAAGGCCGGCCGAAGATGCCCCTGGGCAGCGTTGGCTTCCGTTGGGGAAAAGAAAAAGGCAAATGGAATCTCGAACTAAAAGACGGCATCGACGGCTCCGGAATTGATCCCATACTCAGTTTTTTGACCGAGAATGATGGAGTCGTGCAAACGCGGTTCGACGATTTCGCCGAGGGCCGGACGTTGCTGCGCGGCGTTCCTGTCCGCAAAGTGCGGACGGCGGATGGGAAAACAGTCGTCGTTACGACCGCCTACGATCTACTGATGGCGCAGTACGGCGTGGATCGTGGTCTGCCGGGCCAGTACCCGAAAGATTACGACGATGCCGACGCGCCCTATACTCCTGCGTGGTCGGAAAAGTTCACCGGCATGGGACGCGATGTGTTGATTCGCTTTGCGCGCGAGTGGGGTAACACCGCGAATCTCACGAGAGGCAAGTGTTTGGTCATCATCGGCGCGGGGATCAACCACTGGTATCACGGCAACCTGATGTATCGCGCCGCGATCCACGCGCTGATGTTTTGCGGCTGCGTCGGCGTCAACGGCGGCGGGCTCGCGCACTATGTCGGGCAGGAAAAGCTGGCTCCGATGGAGTCCTGGTCGTCGATCGCGTTCGCACGCGACTGGATGCCTGCATCCCGGTTGCAAAATGCGCCGAGCTGGCACTACGTTCATTCCGATCAGTGGCGTTATGAGAAGCAATTCACGGACTACCATACAGTTCCTTCCGACCAGGGTCCTGGTTCGCTGGCCTCAGGCCACACCATGGATACGCAAGTGCGGGCCGTGCGCGGCGGCTGGCTACCATTTTATCCGCAATTCAATCGGAACCCTCTCGACGTGGTTCGCGAAGCGGAACAGACCGGCGCGAAGACCCCGGAGGAAGTTGGCGAGTACGCGACCCAAAAACTGAAGAGCGGTGAGCTGAAATTCGCCGTCGAAGATCCTGATGCCCCGGAAAACTGGCCTCGCGTGTGGTTTATCTGGCGGGGCAACGCGCTCATGGCCAGCGCCAAGGGACATGAGTATTTCCTCAAACACTATCTCGGCACTCATACCAACGCCATCGCCGCCGATATCGCCGGCGATGCGGTGAAGGAAGTCGTCTGGCGGGATCCGGCACCGCAGGGAAAGATGGACCTCGTTGTTGACTTGAACTTCCGGATGGACACCTCGGCACTTTACTCCGACATTGTGCTGCCCGCTGCCACCTGGTACGAAAAAGCCGACTTGAACTCCACCGACATGCACAGCTTCATTCACCCGCTCTCAGCGGCGGTGCCGCCGTGCTGGGAATCGAAAAGCGACTGGCAGATTTTCCGTGAGCTTGCGAAGAAATTTTCCGAATTAGCTGAGCGCCATTTCCCAAAGCCTGTGTGGGATCTAGTATCGACGCCGCTGGCGCACGATACGCCCGCGGAGATTGCGCAGCCCGATCTGCGTGATTGGAAGCGCGGTGAAGTGGAAGCGATCCCCGGCAAGACGATGCCTGGATGGAAGCTTGTCGCGCGAGATTACGCCAATCTCTACAACCAATTCATCTCCTTCGGGCCGCAAGTCCGTTTGCAGGGGTTGGGCGCGCATGGGACGCATTACGCCTGTGAGGACTTATATGACGAAGCTGTGAAGAGCCAGCCCACTTCGGTGTGGAGCGGCCAGCGATATCCGTCACTCGAAAACGACGAGGATGTTTGCAATCTCATCCTGCAGTTCGCGACGGTAACGAATGGCGAACTGGCATACCGATCCTACCGGGAAATGGAGGAAAAAGTCGGATTGCCGCTCGCGCATCTCGCGGAACGCAACCGCGGCGTGCGAATCAGTTATGAGGAGCTGCAGTCTCGGCCACAAAGGCTGATCAACAGCCCGATGTGGTCGGGGCTGACGGAGAACGGCCGCGCCTACGCGCCTTTCACCTACAACGTCGAATGTCTCGTACCCTGGCGCACGCTGACCGGACGACAGCACTTCTATCTCGACCATCTTGGCTACATCCAATTCGGAGAGCACCTGCCCACCTACAAACCCAAACCACTGCCGGTGGAATACGCCGACCTGCGCTTGAGTCGCGAAGTCGGTCCGACACTGACGCTCAATTACCTCACGCCACACGGGAAGTGGCACATTCACTCGACGTTCGGAGACAACCACCGCATGACAACGTTGTCACGCGGCATCGAGCCGTTGTGGATGAACGACAAAGACGCCACCGACATCGAGATCAATGACAACGACTGGGTCGAGGTGCATAACGACAACGGCGTTGTCGTGACGCGCGCTGTGGTCAGCGCACGCATTCCCCGCGGCATCTGCATCCAGTATCACTCTCCGGAACGGACGCTCTCCGTTCCGACCTCGCCCCTGCGGAACAACCGCCGCGCCGGCGGGCACAACAGCCTGACGCGCACGCGCCTGAAACCCAACCTCATGGTTGGTGGTTACGGCCAGTTTACATTCCATTTCAACTACTGGGGCCCGACCGGCTGCAACCGGGATACGCACGTCTTCGTGCGAAAGTTGCCCGAACTCAAATGGTAAGGAGCGCCGCCATGGATGTCCGATCACAGGTTTCGATGGTCTTTCATCTCGACAAATGCATCGGCTGCCATACCTGCAGCATTGCGTGCAAGAACATTTGGACCGACCGGCGCGGCACGGAATACATGTGGTGGAACAACGTCGAGACGAAGCCCGGCACCGGTTTCCCCACGGATTGGGAAGACCAGGAGAAGTACCACGGGGGCTGGGAGGTGAAGAACGGCAAGCTGCGGCTAAAATCCACCGGCAAGGCGCAGACCATTTTTAACATCTACCACAACCCCAGCATGCCCACGATGGACGACTACTACGAGCCCTGGACCTACGATTATCAACACCTGTTCAATGCGCCGGAAGGCCCTGACCAGCCCACCGCTCGCCCGATCTCGATGGTCACCGGTGAACTTATCCAGATCGAGGCCGGCCCCAATTGGGATGACGACCTCGGCGGCTCGCCCATCTATGCGGAAAACGATCCCAACCTGAAGGGCCTGACACCGGATCAGCGCGCGCAACTTGTCGCGGTCGAACGGCTCGTCTTCTTTTACTTTCCTCGCATCTGCAACCATTGCCTGAACCCGTCATGTGTGGCGTCGTGCCCCTCGGGCGCGCTCTACAAAAGGGGAGAGGACGGCATCGTACTCGTAGATCAGAAACGCTGCCGTGGCTGGCGGATGTGTGTTGCGGCCTGCCCGTACAAGAAGATGTTCTACAACTGGAACACCGGAAAATCCGAAAAGTGTATCCTCTGCTACCCGCGCCTCGAGACCGGCCAGGCGCCCGCGTGCTTCCATTCCTGCGTGGGCCGGATCCGGTACCTGGGCGTGATGCTCTACGATGCTTCAAAGATTGAAGAAACGGCTTCGCTGCGGGATGAAGACCTCGTCGAAGCGCAGCGTTCTCTGATTCTCGACCCGAACGATCCCGAAGTCGTCGCTGCGGCGCGGAGGAACGGAATTCACGACTCGGTGATTGAATCGGCGCAGCGTTCGCCGGTTTATCAGTTCGTGAAGGTCTGGAAAATCGCCCTGCCGCCGCACATCGAATACCGAACGATGCCGATGCTGTTCTATGTCCCTCCGATGTCTCCTGTGATATCGAACCAAGCTGACGGCACAATCCACCACGTCTCGGACAATCTGTTCCACGACATCGACGAATCCCGCGTGCCGCTGAAGTTCCTTGCGAACCTCTTTGGAGCCGGCCATGAAGGTTTCGTGCGCTACGCGCTGCGAAAGCAGAAGGCGGTGCGATGGTATCGCCGTGCGGTGACCGTGGGTGATGTCGAGATGGCCACGGCGGAACGAATGCTGCGCGAAGCGGATTGCTCTCCGCAAGAAGCCGAGGCGATCTATCGACTGACCTCGCTGTGCACCTTCGACGATCGTTTCGTCATTCCCCCCATGCATCGCGAGGAAGCGATCCTGATGATGGAAGACCCGCTCGAGCACAAGCAGGGCGTCGGCTTTGGGTTCCTGTCCGGGCCGCACCGGGGGTTGTGATGGACGCGAAATCAATTTACGAGCAATTCGCAAGGCTTTTCGAATATCCGGGCGAAGACTATCGCACGAATGCCGAAAAGTGCCTGACAGCGCTGCGCCGCGAGCACTCGGAGGCGGCGGCGTCGCTCGAAGAGTTTTGTGCGCCGATTCGGAGTCTAAACACGGATGACCTGCGGGAACTCTTCACCCGCACATTTGACCTGAACCCGATGTGCACGCTCGAAATAGGCTGGCAACTGTACGGAGAAGATTACCAGCGTGGTGAATTCCTGGTGAAGATGCGCGAGCAGTTGCGTGAGCACTCCCTTCGGGAGTCCGGCGAGCTTCCCGACCATCTCACTCACGCGCTCGTTTTATTGGCGCATTTGGAACAGGACGAAGCGGTCGAATTTGCGGGAGGGTTCCTGCTCCCGGCACTCGACAAAATGCGTTCGAGTTGGCGGGAAAACCGTAATGCCTTTGCCGCGTTGCTCGAATCGGCTTTTTTGCGGCTCAGCAGTCAATATCCGTACGAACCAGCAAGAATGCCGGTCCGGAAGCCGGAACTGCCAATACTGCAGTGAATGGAGACGAAGATGATAAGTGCATTCCCATTCAGCAATCAGCTTTTCTTTATTGTCTTCCCATACGTTGCGATGCTGACTTTCTTTCTGGGCACAATCATGCGCTATCGAAAGGCCCCGTATACGTATTCGAGTTTGTCATCACAGTTTTTGGAGAACCGGCGGCACTTCTGGGGGCTCGTCCCGTTCCATTACGGGATCGTGACCGTACTGGTCGGACACATCGTTGCGTTTCTCTTGCCGCATCAGATCCTCGAATGGGACAGCCAGCCGCTGCGCCTCTACGTCCTGGAAATATCCGCATTGATCTTCGGCTTACTCGCAATTGTCGGTTTGGTGGGAGTCATTGCGCGGCGCTTGGAGGTTTCCAAAGTGCGCGTAGTCACCAATGGATTTGACTGGGTCGTGCTTTCTCTCCTGCTCGTACAAACCATCAGCGGTGTTTACGTGGCGATTTTTCATCCCTGGGGTTCCGCGTGGTTTGCAGCGGCTATTTCCCCGTACCTGTGGTCGCTCGTCCGGTTCAATCCGGATCTCGGTTATGTGTCGATGATGCCCTGGGGGGTTCAACTGCACATCATCATGGCCTACATCATCATCTGCATCGCCCCCTTCACCCGACTGGTGCACATTCTGGTTGCTCCGAATCCCTATCTTTGGCGGCGGCCACAAGTGGTTCGCTGGTATCGCGCGTAGAAGGAAGGTTCATGAGACGGAGCCTGCCATCTTCGGAAAAGCTCAGACTGCTCAGCGCTGCTGGAATCGCAGTACTGGCAATGTTTTTTTCGCTCTGTTCTATTCGGACATGGGGACAAGCGGCGCCGTCAAAGCCGGAGCCGCCGAAAACAAGAAAACATAAGCTGGGGCCGCTGGATATCTCCGGGAACTGGCGCGCCCGTGTGGAAGGCTGGGACTGGTTCGAAAGCAACGCAGGAAACAGCAACTACGTATTTCCTCATTCGTTGTTGCGAGTCGCCATTGGGCAGGAGAGCAGCAGATTCGACTGGCAAGTGGAGGCTGCGCAAATCACGATTCTCGGACTACCGACCGATGCCGTCGTGCCGGCTCCGCAGGGGCAACTGGGGTTGGGCGGCACCTACTTCGCCGCGAACGGCAACCGACGCAACAATGCCAATGGATTCGTGAGACAGGCCTACATCCGTTTCAGGGCAACCGAGCAGATCAGCCTGCGACTCGGCCGGTTCGAATACCTCGATGGCATAGAGATCATCCCGAAGGATGCAACGCTCGCTGCCCTCGCGCAGACGCGAGTCGCCCAGCGTCTGATCGGCAATTTCGGCTGGGCCGCCGTGGGACGCAGTTATGATGGGGTGCAATTAGCCTACAACTTCGGCAAGAACAATTTTACGTTTGTCGGCGCACGGCCGACGCGTGGGGTTTTCCAGGCCGATGCAACGGGTGAGCTCGATGTGGATCTTTACTATGGTGCTCTCACCGTCCCGGTCGAAGCAAAGCACGGCGCCGGTGAGTTGCGGCTGTTCGGTTTGGGCTACATCGATCATCGCACGACCGTGCTTAAAACCGACAACCGGCCCCAGGCCGCCCGCGCGGCCGATCATGATCAGGTCCGCATTGAAACCTGGGGTGCAGATTATTTGCACGCCTTCAACACCGACAGACGCGGCAAATTCGACATACTTTTCTGGGGTGCAGTGCAGACTGGCGCCTGGGGTGTCCAGACGCAACGCGCCGGTGCGTTCTTCGGAGAATTCGGCTGGCAGCCACCGGTTAAAACCCTGAAGCCGTGGTTGAGCGCCGGGTATTCCTACGGCAGTGGAGACGGCAATCCAAACGACACGCACCACAGCACATTCTTCCAAGTTCTGCCGACACCTCGACCCTACGCGCGATTCCCCTTCTACGACATGGAGAACAACGAAGATTTCTACGCCGCGCTGAATCTTCGGCCACACACAAAGCTTTCATTACGCAGCGAACTGCACGCGCTCCGCCTTAACAGCAGCGCCGACCTTTGGTACCAGGGTGGTGGCGCATTTCAGCCGCGGACGTTCGGTTACACAGGCCGCCCAAGCAATGGCAGCCGCAGTCTGGCGAACATGTGGGATATGAGCGCTGATTGCCAGATAACACGCGCATTCGCGGTTGGTTTGTATTACGGCCATGCCTGGGGCAAGGCCGTGATCGCCGGCATTTATCCTAACGACCACAATGGACAAATCGCATATCTGGAGACGAATCTCCGGTTCTGAAATCAAAATACGACCCGTGAGAGGCCGACTATGAATCGCATCGAAGGCACACCAAGACAAGCACTTTGGAGCGCGACGCTAGGCTTTTTTGTAGGCTTTGCGGCAGTGGCGCTGTTTGGTCCCTCCGCCAACCGCTTCCAGCAAGTCATGGGACTCGGGCCGCTGGCTGTTGGGTTTCTAGTGGCAGTGCCTGCGCTTTCCGGGTCTCTGCTTCGAATCCCATTTTCGGCATGGGTAGATACAAGTGGCGGCCGCAAACCATTTCTTTGGCTATTGAGCCTATCCCTGGCGGGCATGGTCGGCCTGACAATTGTCGTGCGGTTCCTCTATCCCGCTCATTTGACGCAAGCCAGTTATCCGCTGCTGATGTTCCTCGGCGCCCTGAGCGGCTGCGGCATCGCGACGTTTTCGGTCGGCATCAGCCAGGTGTCATATTGGTTTCCGCAACGCAAGCAAGGGCGAGCGCTCGCGATCTTTGCCGGAGTCGGCAACCTCGCGCCGGGGATTTTCTCTTTGTTTCTCCCTTTGGCGCTTTCACAGCTCGGGCTGGCCGGGTCTTACGTTCTTTGGCTCAGCATTCTTGCTGCGGGAACGATCTTCTACGCTCTATTCGGGCGAAACAGCCAGTACTTCCAGTTCTTGAAGCAGGGTTTGCCACCCGCCGAAGCTCGTGTGCGCGCACGCGAACTCGGCCAGGATCTCATGCCTGCGGGCAGCCTCGTGGATAGCCTGCGCACATCCGCACGGGTTTGGAGAACGTGGGCGCTGGTATGGATCTATTTCACAAGCTTCGGTGGTTTCATCGCGCTCACGGCCTGGTTACCCACGTACTGGATCAACTTCTTCGGAGTGAGCATCGTGAAAGCCGGAATGCTGACCGCTGCCTTTTCTATTCTAGCCTCTCTCGTCCGGGTCGCCGGCGGCGTTCTTTCGGATCAACTGCAGGAGGGGGGCGAGAACACTGCCATCCTTGCTCTTCTGATTGCAATGGTCGGGGCGCTGGTGATGACCAGTTCGCACCAATTTGAGCTCTCGGTGCCGGGCGAAATCCTTCTCGCAGTGGGGATGGGGCTATGTAACGCGGCAGTGTTCAAGATTGTGCCGCAGGCCGTTCCCCAGGCGGTAGGAGGAGCTGCGGGCTGGGTCGGAGGACTGGGCGCATTCGGTGGTTTCGTTCTCCCCCCCGTGATGGCGTTCGCAGTGCACAACCTGGGAGCGACGGGCTATGCCATCGGGTTTGTGACGTTTGTTTTCTTGTCGCTATTCTCACTTTCCATGGCATGGATTCTCAAGTACGCGCGAGAAGACGCTGTCGTAGCTCAGTCGCGGCAAGTGCAGAGCCATCCGGTGCAGGAGGCGTCGGCTCCAGGAGGGATGGAGCCCCGTCGATGATCATGGCGGATCAACTCATATCGACGCCCGTCCGTGCGACTCGGCTTTCACTCCGGGCGACGTTACGCGAGCAGGTCAGGATATTGAATCCGGCCTATTTCGCTCTGGTTATGGCGACGGGGATTGTGGCGATCGCAGCGCACCTGATGGGGATGCCCAGGATCGGCCGCATATTGGCAGTCATCAATATCGCGGCTTTCATCGCGTTGGCCGGCCTGACGTGCACGCGCATTCTCCTCTTTCCACGCGCGGTTTTCGCTGACTTGGTCGATCATCAAATCGGCGTCGGTTTCTTCACCGTCGTGGCTGCCACGGCAATCCTGGGCAGTCAAAGTGTGATCCTGTTCGGGATGTACCGCCTCGCGGCGGTGTTCTGGGTCGCCTCTGCCGCGTTACTCCTGCTGAGCGTTTATACGGTCTTCTCTGCTCTGACCGTCAAGGAGAAGAAACCGTCGCTTGCGGAGGGAATTCATAGCGGCTGGCTAGTCGCCGTCGTGGCCACGCAGGCCGTGGCCACTCTGGGGGCGCAGATGATGCAGGCGTTCCCGGCCCAGATCGATAAGATCGCGTTCATCTCGCTTGTGCTGTGGTCAAGCGGCGGGATGCTCTACATCTGGATGATTTCCCTGATTTTCTACCGGTACACGTTTTTCCCGCTTCAGGCGCTCGATTTGAAAGCCCACTACTGGATCAATATGGGCGCAATGGCCGTCTCGACGCTCGCCGGGGCGATGCTGGTGCGATTTTCCGCGGGCGTGGCACTGTTGCAGGATCTTGCTCCGTTCGTGAAGGGCTTCACCATTTTCTACTGGGGCACCGCGACATGGTGGTTCCCGATGCTCATCGTGCTGGCGGTCTGGCGGCATGGCTACAAGAAATTGCCGCTCACCTATGACCCGCTCTATTGGGGCATGGTCTTTCCGCTCGGGATGTACACGACTTGCACGTATCGCCTCGTCGAGATGACCGGACTTTCATTTCTATATGTGATTCCGCGCTATTTCGTGTTCATCGCGCTGGGTGCATGGGCCGTTGTCTTTGCGGGACTCCTCAACCGCATGGCAAGCGTTGTACTGCTTCGTGATGTGCAGGGTCTGGAGAGACGTCCATGAAAAGTCAGGTCCTCACGATTGTGCTGCTGGTCGGGCTTTCCGGTAGTTTCCTCACGCTGATCCCGAGGCTCTCATCAGCCCACATTCCGGGCAATCAACAGGATTACGAACCCGTGCAGCCGATCGCATTTTCACACCGGCTGCACACCGGCGAAATGCAGGTCTCCTGTCTCTATTGCCATTCCGGCGCGGAAACCAGCCGCCATGCCGGTATTCCTGCGGCGAGCACGTGCATGAACTGCCACAAGTTTGTGACGGCGCCGCTCGGTGCGCTCCGCGCAGAGGACGAGTTCGCGAAAAAGGAAAACCGGCGCCCGCGGCCAATCGTCTCGCCGGAAATCCAGAAAATCTATGATGCGATGGCACTGGATGAACAGAG
>JBGPXQ010000119.1:0-7507 GCA_041492805.1 Terriglobia bacterium
GCATAGGCCAGGATCGCGTTCATACCGAAGACCAGAAATGGCGCAGCCCACTTCCTCCAGCCGCGCAGGTCCACAAGCCAATAACACAGTGCCATCAGCAGCATCGCGAAGCCGCCGGTAAACAGCACATACGTGCTAGTCCACAAATTCTTATTGATCGGGAAGTAGGGATGGAGCAATTGTCCCGCCAGCATCAATACGGCCCCGGCAATTACCAGCCCCAGGGCTTTGCTCCGTCTCTTGCGTTCGGAACGCAGCCATTCGCCGGCGAGAATTCCAATGAGCGTGGTCGCGATGGCGGGAAGCGTGGAAAGAAAGCCTTCGGGGTCCCACGTCTTTGACTCGGACCACAAGTGGCCGCCCATCATAGCGCGATCTATGTAGGCGCCGAGATTGTCGTTTTTGCCGAGGTGCCCCGCGCCGTAGCCCGGCACAGGCACGAACGTCACGAGCGCCCAGTAGCCCACGAGTAAGATCAGCGCAACGCCTGCGATCACGCCAATATTGACGCGCACGCCGGCTTTGCCGTCCGCGGCGGCGGTTCGCCGGCACGCCGCCAGGTACAACAATCCGGCCGCCAAATAGCACAGCGCGATGCGCTGCAGTACGCCCATGATGCGGATCGTCTGGAAATCAAAGTACGGGAAGCCGTTCAGGAACAGACCGATGGCGAAAATCAGTATGCTGCGACGCGCGATATGAATCGCGAGCGAGCGGCGCGTAACGCCACGCGCAGTGCGGGATGCGAACGATAACGTCAGGGAGACACCTACGATGAATAAGAAAAACGGAAAGATCAGGTCGGTCGGGGTCCAGCCATTCCATTCCGCGTGCTCCAGCGGCGGGTAGATGTGGCTCCACGAGCCGGGATCGTTCACCAGGATCATCGCGGCGATGGTGATGCCGCGGAAGACATCGAGCGAAACCATCCGCCCGGCTTGCGTTACATCCGTAGCCGCAAGCGCATTCGAAGCAGGCGCCCCAATCGTTTCCGCGGTGGTGATGAGAAGGTCCTCCGCTGGCGGGGATACTACAGCAGCGTGGAAAATGCCGCAACGCCGGGGCGGCGGGATCGATCCAGGAAAGAAAAAAAGCGTGGCGGGGAGGAAGGCCCGCCACGCTTCTCTTAGAGGGAAGAAACTATTGCGCTCGCCAGATGCGGATTGCGCGTTTAGTGCATGCTGAGGTTATGCACGCCACAGAACAGCGAAGTCGCAAAGCTCGCGCTTTGCGGGACCCACCACATGTGGCGCACCCAGCTATGCCTGCTGTACATCATTTTCTTACCGGCGTAGTCCATCAGCGCCGGACCAACCTGGATCGCCGCATAGAGCGAAGCGTTGCCCGCGAAGGGCTTGAGCACGGGGTTCAGCTCCTGTGCGCCAGCCGTGGTGATGACGTGACGCGTGGCCCAGGCATCAAATGTCGCCGCGCCGTGTGAAGCGATTCCAAGTCCAATCCAAATGCGCCGGTTGCGGCGCTCTTCGGCGAGCAATTCGCCAACAGATACGGTCACGGGCTTGCCGGGCTTCAGGAAAGCGATTGGCGCAGGAGCACTTACCAGGGCCGGTTCAGGAGCGTTTGGCAGACCTGCGGAATCGGAAACCGCGGCTGGCTGAGACGAGACGTTCGCGGCGGCTGGCGCCAATGGCAATGAAATCTCGCTGAGAGTAGCGTTCGAAGACCCAGATTTCGCCGGCTGAATCAGTGCGACCTTCTCTGCGGAGAAGGAAACTTGTGCCATGACCTGCGGTTGAATCAGGAGTGCGGCAAGCGCGAAAAGCATTTCGTTCACCTCAGTGCGCTACAGGGTTTCGAACGGCTGGCCAACCCTGCATCGTGAGATCAGGTTACGGTCGCGGGCGAACGCGGGCTATGGCGCAGTAGGACCAAAAATCTTGGAACGAAGGTTTTTGCGGGAAGGGACGTTAGTCCTAGAGCCTTTAGGTAGGGCGAATCTGCGACGAAACTTACTTCGCTTGTCGGATGTGGCTTGGTTCGTGTGGCTTAGAGGCCCTCCAGGCATCAAGGGTCAGGCGAAGACGCTGGGGTACCAGGCCACTCGAGAATGATGATTTTCCCGTCGGGCGCACGCTCGAGCGTTGGCGCATACAGTCCGATCCGCTCCCGGCGCCACCAGAGACCTTGCTCGCTCTTCTCTTTCCAGTCAGAGAACCAGTATTGCCAAAGGACCGCGCGGATCTGCCGGGGCGGCTGCCCGGGAAATGGATTGCCCGCGAAAAGAGCGAGGACGTCCGGCTCGCCAGCGAGAAGACGCTGCTCCACCTGAAGCACGAAAGTATGCTCGCGCCAGGAGCCGAGCGAAGCGAACCAGAGATTCCAGTCAAAACGAGGCTGGTAGGGTGCGTAAATCCGTGGAGGCGCATTCAGATCCTGCGGCTTATGACGGAAGGGATACGGTGTCCAGTTTTGGCCATCGCGCGACCCCTGGAATTCGATTTCGTAGCGGTCGCGTGTCATGACGGCAAAGAGTCCGAAATCATTGGCGATGCGGAAGGGCTCCAGCGCCCGGACAGGCAGGGCGGGCAACGGGACCTGCCGCGTGAACATGGAAAGGAGCAGGAACGAAGTCGCATAGAACACCCAGGTGAGGAAAACCAATTGCACCCAAGTGCGGAATCTGGTTTCCCAGCCGACTGATTGCACCGGCATGGCTTCGAGTGAAAATTCGGCGGCAGGGGCGGCTCGCCGGCCCGGCGACAGCCACCGCGCGAGAAACTCGTCATCGAGCAGGAGAAACCCCAGCACTAGGACGAGATAGTTCAAGAAGGCATAGTTGCTGGTCAGGATGATGCCTATCTGCCAGGGCGTGATGACGAAAAACAGCAGGATGCGGGAACGGCGCGGCAGAAACACAGCGAAAATCAAAACGAGTTCAAGAGCGAGCGTTAGAACTGCCGTGGCCGCATGAAACCCGTGCGGCAGGTGGTGCGCATACCACGCGATCCAGGTTGGCAGCGGGCCATTTTGATAATACTGGTCCATGGCCGTGAAATTGCGCCATTCGGGATCGTGCCCGAGTATTTTCGCGATGCCCGATTCAAAATAGATGCGGAACATGAGCCAGACCAGCAGAAACCGGCTGGCGCGTGAGGGCGGGTCCGGCATTCCCCAGCGCGGGCGCCAGCCCGCCGGCGCAAGAAACAGGCTGATGAAGCCCGCTTCGAGCAACATGCCGTCGGACTGATAGCTTGCAAAATCCTGTGCGGCGCTGATGAAGGAAAGAAACGCGCCCAGGCACGCCACCAGCATGCCGCGCGGGCAGATGTTCAGCACCAGCAGAAGCGATGCGAGCATCCCCGCTATGCAAACCGCCAGAAGCGCGCGATCGCTCGCCGACCACCAGAACACCGACGGCGCGAACCAAAAACGCCATGCTCCCAGGACGCGCGCCACTTCGGCCAGGTAGCTCTGTGCGGGGAGGATTCCATGCGGGCCAATGAGGCCTCGAATCTGGAATACGAGTGAATAAAACGCGGAGAAGAAGATCAGCCCGAGACAGCGCAGAAACAACCACCGCGCGGCCAGATAGCCGGGCCGCGCTGTGTCCGGGCCGAACAAACGTTGCGGCAGCGCGCTGAGGTCGTAATCCACGACGCGCCATTATACAGACGGACTTACATGTGGGAACCAGGCATGAATGGCAGGAATCGCGTCAGCGCCGGGAGGATCGGGAGGACTCCGAGTGGCTACTGCTCGACGGTGCGGTGTCATCAAACTCCTGGCCGTCGTCAAATTCCTTCGGTCCGTAAAAACGCATGCGGCACTTTCCGCAACGGTAGGGACGGACGGGCGTGAAAAGCAAGACCCAGTATTCCAGGAGCCGGCCGCGCCTCGTGCGATGCACGTGCATACTTCCGCAACGGGGACATGTCTTCTCCGGATGGTAGACAAAAAGTCCGAAAACACGCCGCATCGGAATTCGATCATACCGTGCAATACATCCGGGAGCAATCTTTGGCCAAATGTGGGTCAATGTGTTTGCGCTCCGGGAAATTAAAGCGCAGCCAGCGCCTGCAGCGCTTGGTGGCGAAGCTTGCCGAGGTTTCGATTAATCACATGCTGTCGTGGCAGAAATGTCAGCACAGGCGGCCGGCGCATCGCAAGGCGGTCCAATGCCATTTTCAAACGCTGGTCGTGCGGCGCGTAGTGCAGTCCTCGCGCGAGAATGTCAGCCGCATCCTGCTTGCGGTCGGCGGCGACGTAGACTTCCGCGAGATTCAGATAGAGCTGCGCCTGCCGGCGATTCATCCGCATCGCAGAGTGGCAAAGTTTCTCCGCCTCCGCCCATTTCTGCTCAGCCGCCGCGATCGCGACACCCATGTAGGAAATGTAAAAGGGATTGGCCGGCTCGTGATCGAGAGCAGAGCGCAGATGAGCCAGTGCCTTGTGCGCGTCACCCCCGCGCAAGAATGCGAGGCCGGACCGGAATTCCTGGAATGCCTCAAGATGAATCATGATGGAACCCTCCGCATGGAAATCGGAACGCGCGCAATCCCAAAAGTTTGGCGCGATACCGGTCCGTGGAATCTCACATAAACCTTAAAGACGAGGGTAGAAGCGGGGAGCGAAAAAAAATACTGCTCTCACGAACAGAAAAAGGACAGCCGTTCTTTTCACCGGTGCCCACCGTGCCCGGCGCGGACAGATGCGGGCCGAAGGCGGGATCGATCTGAGGTTGTGTCCCGTAAATACTTCTAAATACTTTGGGTTATTCTTAGCGCTCTGGGTTTTTCGTGCTCTCCGTCATCTCTGTATTGAATGCTCTTCTGCCTGACCATGGGACACGCGAACGGTTTGCATCTATTCCCGGGAGAGCGCACCAGCAGCGAGGAATTACGGATGGGCAGCCTGCGGGCGAAATTTGTTGCCTATCCCGCAGGGCCGTATTCGGAAGGTTTCCAGCAGGTCAAGCCTGCTGTGCTACAATTCGCCTCATCCCACTTTGGGAACTATTGATGCGAAACGTCAGAGCCGGCTCGCGATGGACTTTACTGTGTTTACTTGTCCTATCCGCAGGCCTTTACATCGGCACGGCATGGACCCCTGCTTTGGACGACGAAGACGTGGATGCCGCCCACGCCTTGGTCTCGCAGGAAATGCTGGTGCGCCACGACTTTGTGGTCATGTACATGGATGGGGTGCGGTACCTGATCCGCCCTCCGATGCACTTCTGGTTGGTGGCCGCCAGCTACAAGTTGCTGGGTGAAAGCGAGTTTGCAACCCGGCTACCTGTAGGGCTGGCCATGGTGGGGCTTGTCCTGCTGACGTTCGAATTCGGCCGCAGGTTTTTTGGCCGGCGGGCCGGCCTCTACGGCGCTCTGGCCGTGGCCACCAGCGTGGGGATGTTCATCTTTACACGGAACATGATTCCGGAAGCGATCTACACGCTGGCGTTCGAAGGGATTTTCTACCTATTTCTTCGCAGTTGGACCGGCAGTCTCGATCCGCGCGCGGGGTATTGGGGCGCCGCCGCCCTGTGTGCGGTAGCGGTCCTGACTCGGGCGTTGATCGGCCTGCTTTTTCCTGCGGCTGCCATCGTGGTGTTCATCACAATGACGCGGGGATGGCATCGATGGCGCGAGCTTCGCCTGTTTTCGAGCACGGCAATCTTTCTGGCGCTCGCTGCCCCCTGGCACATTCTGGCTGGATTGCGCACACCTGGTTTTTTCTGGGCGTTTTTCATTAACGAGCATGTGAACCGGGCTCTGGGCACGCGTTTACCTCACGACTACGGCGCGGTGCCACTGTGGTTGTGGTGGAGCGCCCACCTGGTGTGGTTGTTCCCCTGGAGTTTCTTCGTCCCGCTCGCTGTCCGTGAGTTACCCCTTTCGTCGCGCGAGTGGCGCCGGGACATGGACCCTGGCATGCAAGCTCGGATGCTGTTGATGGTGTGGGCGGGCGTGATCCTGGCCTTTTTCACGTTCGAAAGCGGCTCGCGGCTGGAGTATTACAGCTTCGGGGCGTGGCCCGCGATCGCAATGTTGTTGGGGCTTGGGATAGCGCGCGCCGAGGAATCCGACCAGGCCTGGTTACGGCCAGCCCAGCGGGTCCTGGCGGCGCTATCGGTGCTTCTTGCGGCTGTGGCCGGCTACTTCGTCTGGGGTTCATTGCACATTCAAGCCGCAAGCGATGTCTCCGCACATCTGGAGATGCGCAGTCCCGAGGCCTACCTCACATCTATGGTCCATTTGCTCGACTTGACGCCGGAGTCGGTAGCCGACCTTCGCTTTCCTATCATTCTCTCGGCACTCTCCTTACTGGGCGCATGTGTGGCGGCATGGGCCTTGCGCGAGCGTGGAATCCGACTGTTTCCGAACATCGCTCTGACGCTCGGTATGGTTGGATTCATTCTAGCCGCGCACATTGCGCACGATGTGCTGAACCCTACTCTTTCTTCGCGTTCCCTCGCCATGGAGATCAAGAAAAACCTGCGGCCCGAGGATCAGATAGCTCTTTACGGGGATATTCGCGTTGCTCCTGGCATTGCGTTTTATTCCCACCGGGACGTGTTGCTCTATAATGCGACGGGGAGCAATTTGGAATTCGGTTCGCATTATCCGGACGCCCCGAAAAGATTTTTCGGCGACCAGGATTTCAGCCAGCTATGGAAAGCAAAGGGGCGCGTCTTCCTGGTCGTACCCGCGGAACATAAAGAGGAAGTGCGGGAACGCCTTCCTGGGAATTCCTTGTGGGTGCTGGCAGAGACCGGGGGGAAAACAGTATTCGTGAATCAGCCGCTTGACCAAGACAAGGCGCCGCTCGCATCCCTCGTGGATAAATCGAAGTTAGCCGCCTCGCGTTAGTGAGATCCTCCTGGGCAGTTTCCACCGCTACCCACCGGATGCAGGCTTTGCCGGTCCATCCCTGCGTGTTCTGGGACTCGGTCAACCGAGTTACGCGACGCCAAGCCTTCGGGAGAGGACTTCCGGTTGCCGTAGCGCCTGAAACACGCATTCCACTCTGATACTTACCCTAAGATTGCGGCCGTGACGTCTGTCATATCCGCCCCGATGATGTTGGGCTTGGGTCCCAGAGGAAATGGTGTGATGCCACTCCTTGCTACAAATGCTCCCTGCCATCCGGCCTTCATGGCGCCGAATACATCCCACGGATGTGCCGCGATGAGCATGAGTTCCCCCGGTTGCGCGCCGAGGTGCGCAGCCGCACTCCGGTACACCTCTAAATCAGGTTTGAACCGGCGGACGGACTCTACGGAAATAGCCTCGTCGAAGTACTGAGCAAGGCCTGCGTTCTGGAGTTGTGCCTTAAGGGCCGACGCACTGGAATTCGTCAGCGTAGCCATGCGAAAACCTGCGGCCCGCAAGCGCTTCAGACTGTCGGGCACGTCGGGGTGCGGAGGCAGTGTGAGCACGCCTTGCAAAATCCGTGTCGCGTCCTCGGAAGATAGCTTTACTCCTTTGGTGTTCGCGAGCATCTCGAGCACGGCCCTTCCCACGGTCCCGAAGTCGGTATACGCGTCCGC
>JBGPXQ010000067.1:0-10131 GCA_041492805.1 Terriglobia bacterium
CCGCAAGGGAATATTCCACGGTGAATGGTGTTCAAGCCAAAGGCGGATCGCTGGACGGAGCGGGGCCGGTCGTCGTGGGCGGCATGGTCTTCGTGAATTCCGGGTATCCGCGCTTTGGCGGCATGCCGGGAAACGTGCTGCTGGCTTTTGCTCCGGAAGATTAGCTCGCAGCCCTGCAGATTCGTATTAATCCGTATTGACATTTCAAATAGAGTTGAATATAAGTGTATTTTCTGGAGGTGTCCATGCGCTCCGATGAACTGCTCAACCCCCGCGACGCTGCGCGCGCTCTCGGAATCAGCTACCCCACACTCAAGCAATGGATCTACAAGAAGAAGCTGCGCAGCGTCCAAACGGCCGGCGGGCACCACCGCATTCCCGCGTCGGAAATCGAGCGATTCTTGCCGCGCACGGAGGAAAAAGATGTGCTGGCCGGGCGGCGCGGCTTCCGGCGCATCAGCGGGCGAAATCAACTGGTCGGCAGGATCGTTGAAGTGCGCTACAGCGGCCTGCTGGCCCAGGTGAAACTTTCGATCGGGGGACAGCGTATCTCTTCGATCATCACGGCAGACGCCGCGCGCGAAATGCGCCTGGAAAAAGGACAGACCGCGGCAGCCCTCATCAAGTCCACCGAAGTCATGATCGTGCGCGTTTGAACTCCAACGGCGGAAGCGTGAGACGGATTCACACAACGCTATCGGTAGCACTCGCCGGACTCGCAGTGGCTGCGGTGTCTCTGGTCGCCCATGCGGGAGATCCTGCCTCCGCCGCGTCGCAAGCTGCGCAGAAACCATGCGGGACCGTCACAGTGGCTGCCGCCGCGGATCTGATGGGCGCGATGAAGGAAATCGCCACAAATTTCGAGAAGGCGGCCCGTTGTACGGTTCGCGTGAGTACGGGATCCTCCGGGAATTTTCTTTCACAGATCGAGAATGGCGCGCCTTTTGATCTTTTTTTCTCCGCGGACATCGAGTATCCGAGGAAACTCGAATCCGAAGGGCTTGCCGCATCGGGAAGCACATACCTGTACGCAGTTGGAAAAATCGTGTTGTGGGTGAGGAATGATTCCCGTCTGGACATCAGCAAAGGGCTTGCGGCGCTGCGTGATCCCTCCATCCAGAAAGTGTCGATCGCGAATCCGCAGCACGCGCCTTACGGGCGCGCAGCCGAGGAGGCGCTGCGGAAAGCGGGCATCTATGATGTGATTAAAGATCGCCTCGTTCTCGGCGAAAATATTTCGCAGGCGGCGCAGTTTGTCGAATCCGGAAATGCTGATGCCGGAATTCTCGCGCTCTCCCTCGGCCTCTCACCGGGGCTTAAAGAAAAGGGCCATTACTGGAGAATTCCGGAGAATTTGTACACTCCCATCCAGCAAGGCGTCGTGGTAATGCGCGCTTCGCAGAATCCGCAGGGCGCGCAGGCGTTCCTCGAATATATCAAGACACCTGCGACAGCCGCATTGCTCGAGCGCTACGGGTTTGCGCTGCCCGCCAGGGTGAAACCATGAACTGGCAGGCCATTGCGCTTTCCTTGAAGCTGGCGGTAAGCGTTGCGGGGATTCTCCTCGTCGCGGGCCTGCCCATCGCCTATTGGGTGACGTTCTCGCGCTGGCGCTGGAAATTTCTGATCGAGGCGGTGGTCGCCCTCCCGCTCGTTCTGCCTCCCACCGTGCTCGGCTATTACATTCTCGTTGGCCTCGGCCCGCGAACATTTCCCGGGAAATTGTGGCAGTCCTGGTTCGGCCACACGCTGCCGTTCACGTTCGGGGGTTTGCTAATAGCTTCCGTGCTTTACAGCCTGCCGTTTGCGGTACAGCCGTTTTCCGCCGGGTTTGAAACTGTGGACCGCAGGCTGATCGAGGCGTCGTGGACGCTCGGCGCTTCCCGGCTGGGAACATTTTTTCGCGTGATCCTGCCGCTCTCAGCGGCCGGCGCGGTTACCGGGACGGTACTCAGTTTCGCGCACACGATCGGCGAATTCGGTGTCGTGCTGATGGTTGGCGGAAACATCCCCGGCGTGACGCGGACCGTTTCCATCGATATCTATGACCAGGTGCAGGCCGCCAATTACGGCGCCGCGAATCGGACCGCACTGGTCCTGTTGTTGTTTTCCTTCCTGGTTCTTTCCGTTATTTACGGGACAAATCGCAGAGCGCAGAGTCTTTGGCGGAAGCAATAGAACCGGGCACTCTGGAAAAAATATGTCGCTCGAAGTTGCCATCGAAAAACAAGTGTCCGGCTTCCGGCTCGCCGCCGAGTTCACGGCAGACAGCGCACCGTTGGGTTTACTTGGTCCTTCCGGCTCCGGCAAGACGATGACGCTGCGCGCTATCGCGGGGCTGGAGTCGCCGGACCGCGGGCGCATCGTGCTCCATGGGCGCGTGCTCTTCGATTCCGCGCACGGGATCAACGTGCCGGCGCGAGCGCGGCGCATCGGTTTGCTTTTCCAGCACCATGCGCTGTTCCCGCACCTGACCGTTGCGGAAAATATTGCGTTTGGGTTAGGGCGCCTGCCAAGGCCCGAGCGGGCTCGTCGCGTTGAGCGGCAACTCGCTGCGGCGCACCTGGATGACCTCGCGGGCCGGTATCCCGGGTCACTTTCGGGCGGCGAACAGCAGCGGGTGGCGCTGGCGCGGGCCCTGGCTGTGGAACCGGCGGCGCTGCTGCTCGACGAACCATTTTCCGCGCTCGACACGCACCTGCGCAGCGCGCTCGAACGGCAACTCCGCGAAACGTTAGGCACCTACCGAGGATCGACGCTCTTCGTGAGCCACAATCTCGAAGAGGCCTACCGCATTTGCGGGGAACTTGTGGTGCTGGCGCGCGGAAGCGTGGCGGCGTGTGGTCCCAAGGAAGAAATCTTCCGCCACCCCCCGACGCTGGAAGTTGCGCGTCTGACCGGATGCAAGAATTTTTCCCGCGCGCGCCGCGCGGCCGATGGCCTCGTCGAAGCGCTTGACTGGGGCTGCACGGTCCGCGTGACGCAGCAGTTTGCGAAACCACCCGAGCACGTCGCGATTCGCGCGCACCACATTCGTGTGCGCGGGCCCGGAACGTCCGGTGAAGGACGAGAAAACATATTTCCCTGCTGGCTTACCGCGATGACCGAGACGCCCTTCCGCGTCACCCTGGATCTGCGAATCGGCGGCCTGCCCTCCGGTGCTTCAGCTCAGGAAGGCTCGCCCGCAAATCCCGCCGATTTTCACGTTCAGGCGGAAGTTTTCAAACAGGAATGGGAAGCATTCCGCAATCTCCCGCAGCCCTGGCAGGTCGAACTCGCGCCCGACCGGCTCTTCCTCTTGCCGGATTGAAAGATCTAGATCGCGCGGAGGGTCTGTGTAGCATAGACTTCAGTCTGTATGGTTTTCGTCAGCTCAGAACAGCTCACAGACTGCCCTTCGTGAATTTCCCTCAGGATGAAAAGTCTGATGTGTTACGAGACCACCCATGAATCTTGTAGGTAGAATTGTCGCGGCTGTTTTCCGCGCAGAAACGTTCAGGGATTAATCGTGAAAGGGATCGCGGGGGAAGTGCCACCCCCGGGCGTGAGAGTGAACACAATGACATTGACGATTTTTGGGGTAGGACCGGGATTCGCGGAGAAGATATCTGCCGCTGGTATCGTCGCATCGAGTTGCGTTGCGCTGACATACGCAGTCGCTTTGGTACTGCCATCCCACTGCACGACGGAACAAGGGACGAAGGAGCTGCCGGTCACTGTCAGCGTAAATGTGGGGGACCCTGCTGTAGCGCTAGTTTGCGACAGCGAGATCAGGCTTGGTGCGAGAAGACTTGTCGAAGGCGTAGTCATCGTGAAAAACATGGTGTTGGAAGGCGCCGAACCATTGGAAACAGAAACCCTAGCAGTTCCGGGGAATGCCGTATCAGCGGCGAGGATCGAAGCCGTGAGCAGAGCAGAACTCCCAAAAGTGGTTACGCGGGGTGAACCATTCCAGTTCACAACCGAACCATTCACGAAATTTGAGCCGTTCACCGTTAATGCAAAACCGTTGGGTTGGCAGTACGGCGCCGATGAGAGTGAAGTCGAGGGCGCCGAGACGGATGTAATCGCCGGCGCCGGACCTGCTGGCACATCAATTTTGAAATTAACGATGTTCGACACTTCGGTCGTTGTAGTAGCGTAAACATTGGAAGAACCTGAAACGGCTGACCCCGGAATCTGGATGGCCACCTGTACCGTCCCAGCGGTAGCGATGTTGGAGGCAGGAACGGCCGCTGTCAGCTGGATAGGGCTTACAAACGTAGTTGTCAGAGCGCTTCCATTCCACAGGATTTTCGCGCCGGAGACAAAGCCGGCTCCGTTGGCGGTAAGCGTGAATGCTTGCCCGCCCGCAGCCATTGATGCAGGGCTCAGAAACGTAAGGACCGAGGAGGACGTCTGGCTCGACAAGTTCGTGTTGAACTCGGAGCAGCCTCCCACCAAGCCCCACACCGCCAGCGCCACGATTAGCCACCTGCGCGAATACATCCGATTACGCTCCTCCTCGAGCCATCCATGCGAGACGCCGGCCGGCAAAAATCCTGCGAGAACTATCGGGGTGCTGAGGAAACCAGCGACGATCCTGTGACTGGGTGCGGGCTCTACTTGAAGCCCGCCAGAATTTAGAAAAACCCCTGCCAAACCGGCCTGTTTTGATACCACCAGAGCCCGTCCCAAGTCAACTCGAACCACCCCATAGCCTACACTACAGCAGGCCAGATGAGATGCACAGTTTGCGTCGAGCCGTTGCCCGGAGTGAGGTGTTTCCAACAGGTCTAGTTCCTCTGCCCCCCACCGAGCGCGGCCAGAGCCTCGCGGACAAGCCGCTGCACGCGACCTGCACACGCGGCATCTTCCATCGAGGCTGCCGCAGCGGCGCGAAACCGCGACGCGGCCTCGTCGTTGTGCCCCAGTTTCGCAGCCACGTCCCCGGCCAGCAGTAAGAACAGGGAATTTTCGGGGAACTCGGACGTGAGAGGCGCAGCCACTTCAGCGGCCCGCGCATAGTCACGATCGTAGTTGCGCAGGTTCTTCGACATGTAGAAACGCGCTTCGACCCGTGTCAATTCGCCCTTCCCAGCCGCCGTCTCCAGTTGGCGGAGTCCCACGCGTTTGTCGCCGCCAGGAATGCCCATGAAGAAGCGCAAGACCTTTGCGATCGCCGAAAGAGTGTCCACATAATAGTTGTAAAGACCGAGACCTGTGTAGGCATCCGCCATGGCGGGATCGAGTTCAAGGCAGCGCAGCAGATGCTTGCGCGTCTCGACGCCCGCGCGGGCCGCGGACATTTTTTCGTAACGCAGGCCCAAGAGCCGTGCGCGCAATGCGTAGCCCAGCCCGGCGTACAATTCCATCTCGGCTGTGTCAGATTTAGAGATGGCTGCCTCGGCGAGCCGCGCCACTTTGTCGGCGAGTGCGAGATACGCGTCGTCTTCCGGCCCGCGAACACGGATCCAGGCGTCCACCGTGTTGTATTTCCGGTCAAGCGATGCACAATAGATCTTCCACCAGAGCACATCCGCCTCGAGCAGATACCCCAACGGATGCTCGGGATGCTCGGCTTCGAGCTTGCGGAACAATACGAATGCCTGATCCGTCTTGCCCGTATACATCAGCTTCAAACCCTCGGTGGCCTCAGGCGGGAGTTTCAATTGCGATGCCCGGCCTCCAACGGGAGCAAGCAACACAACGGTCAGAAGGAGAAGCGCGCGGGAATGAAGCGTCAGGATGCGCACGGGGCTATTGTTGATATTTCTCTTCGGCGACGTATTTGCGGCTGAAAATCCACGCGCCATTTACGTACATCGCGAAGCATTCTAACGCAAACACGGGGTAAGCGAGATACCCCGGCGCGGGCATTTCGAATATCTTCCATTCCTGGAGGATCGGAAACGTGTACATCCATTTTGCTGCCGCCCAGTAATTCCAGAATTCCCAGAGCCAGCCGCACACCCATCCGGCAATAAGGAAGGAGTATACGCGCCCCCGGTAACCGCAGGCGAGGTCGCCCGAAAACGAGGGCAAATGCAGGCGGTGGTTGATCGGCTCGAGCAGAAATAGAAAGCCGAGCCATACGAGTGCGAACAGGTACCGGCCCGTATGCCTGGGCACAAGAATCGGGACCACGAGCAGCACAGCACCCAGCACAATGAAAACAGTCTCGGCCGCGCGGCTGAAGCGGATCGGCCGCGAATCCCGTTCGAACCAACCGAAGGATTCAATCAGCGCGGCCGTCACAAAAATGCCCGGCGTGATCGTGGCGAACGACCATGCATACCCAAACCAGCGTTCGACGCCCGCCTGTGGGAGTCCTATGTACGTCCAATTCGCCAGTCGCAGGTTATAGGCTTCGAAAATGAGCCACAAAAGCGCCGATAGCGCGCCCATCTTCAGGAAACCGCGAGGCTCATCACGCAGCCGCGAATGGCCGGAGATCGCGAATACCGCCGCGTCAGCCAGCAAAATATAAGCTGTCCAGGCCAGCGGATTGAAGTACGTGGCCACGGGCTCGACGCCATGAAACATCAGGAACTCCACGCACGCCAGAGTAAACAGGCCAAGCCAGCCGTGCGCGGGCAATGCCCTGCGACGCGCGCGAAAAAATTCCGCGACGAGAATCGTCACCGTCGCCGCCGTCAGGATAATTCCGAGCTTCAGCATGCGCTCCGTTTGCTCCGCCAGAATTTTGCATCATTTTTTGCATCCATGGCCGAGTTTTGCGCAGCGATTTCCCGGTCGAAGCTTTAGGCCGCTGCGCGCATCTGATATGCTTTGGCCGCTTTTGAGCTATCCATGTCCACACCTCTGCCATCGGAAAAGCTCGAACGCGGCCTCGGCCTTACGGAGGCCGTCGCCCTGAACATGAACGCGATGGTGGGAATTGGGCCGTTCATCGTGATTCCGCTGGTGATTCAGGCGATGGGCGGGCCGCAGTGCTTGCTGGCGTGGGTGGCGGGCGCAGTACTTTCATTGCTGGACGGCCTGGTGTGGGCCGAGCTGGGCGCGGCGATGCCACGCGCTGGCGGCACGTATGTATTTCTGCGCGAGGCCTACGGTCCGGGGCGCGGCGGGCGGTTGATGTCTTTCCTGTACATCTGGCAGACGCTGATCCAGGCGCCGCTGGTGGTGGCTTCGGGCGCGATCGGCTTCTCGCAGTACCTCACGTATCTTGTTCCGCTCGGCGTCTATCAACAGAAGGCTGTTTCCGCCGCGCTCGTTGTTTTCCTGATCGTACTTCTTTACCGCAGGATCGCGGCCGTCGGCCTCATCTCCAAGTTTCTCTGGATCGGCGTGGTCGGGACGATGCTATGGATGATCTGGGGCGGGGTGACGCACTTCTCCGCGCGGATGGCGTTTGATTTTCCCGCTGGCGCCTGGAATTGGTCCTGGCTTTTCTTCGCGGGACTCGGCTCGGCGACGGTCAACACGATTTACACCTACCTGGGCTACTACCACATCTGCAATCTGGGCGCGGAGATTCGCCAGCCCGAACGCAACATCCCGCGCGCGATTCTGCTGTCGGTCGCGGGGATCGCGGTACTGTATCTGGCCATGCAAACGAGCATCCTCGGCGTGGTGCCGTGGCGCGAGGCCCAGAATTCGCAATACATCGTGAGTACGTTCGTCGAGCGGCTGTACGGAACGCGCGCGGCGGCGTTCGCAACCATCATGATTCTGTGGATCGCGTTCGCCTCGCTATTCACGACGCTGCTCAGCTACTCACGCGTTCCCTTTGCCGCGGCCGAGGACGGCAATTTCTTTCCTGTGTTTGCGCGCGTGCATCCCACCAAGCACTTTCCGCACGTCTCCCTTCTCTTTCTGGGCGTCGCGTCGCTGGCGTTCAGCGTGTTGTTCCGGCTTTCGAGCGTCATCAAGGCGATCATCGCCGTGCGCCTTCTGGTGCAGTTCATCAGCCAGGCCGTGGGCGTGATGATTTTGCGCCGCCGCTGGCCTCCCGAGCGCCTTCCCTTTAAGATGTGGCTCTATCCCTGGCCCGCCGTGCTCTCGATCCTGGGCTGGGCGGCGCTGTTTTATTACACGGGATGGAGATTCGCCATTGGAGGAATCGTCGTCATTTCCCTGGGCATCTTTACCTATATGATTCAAGCGCGCTACAGGCGCCTGTGGCCTTTCGCCGCGGCCGGACAGGCGGCCCGAGGTATGGAACGATGAAACGCTGGCTCAGACTCGCCGTACTCGCGATGCTCGTCGCGCTGCCTGTTGTGACACAGGTTGCGGCGCAACAGGAGCCCGCGGCGCCCGGACGCGGCCAGACCATCGCGGACACGCTTGAAGCGATCCAGCAGGCGCGCGTGGTGACGCGCGTCCTGTTCATCGTGGCCCATCCCGACGACGAAGCCTCCACTTTGCTCACGTACCTGCCGCATGGCCTGGGAACGGACACCACGCTGCTCACGCTCAACCGCGGCGAAGGCGGCCAGAACGCCATCGGCCCCGAGCAGGGCAAGCAGCTCGGCATCCTGCGCAGCGCGGAGCTTTCCGCCGCCATGAATGTCGAAGGGCCGCATCTCTACTTCACGCGCGTGACCGATTTCGGGTTTTCGAAAACGCTCAAAGAAACGCTGGAGATGTGGCAGGGAGTCGAGCTGGAAGACATGGTGCGCGTGATCCGCACGGTGCGCCCGAACATCGTCGTAAACGGCTGGGGAGGGCAAAAAACCGGGCACGGGAATCACCAGGCTTCGGGTTATCAGACACCGATGGCCGTCGAAGCCGCGGCTGATCCCAAGAAATATCCCGAACAGCTTGCAGAGGGATTGCAACCGTGGCGCGCGGAGGTGGTGCTCAACCCGGTCCGTCCTCAGGGGCCGCAGGACGACAAAGTGGACTACACCGGCTCATTTGTCGTGCCCGCTGACGATATTTCACCGATCTGGGGACGCAGCTATCGCGACATTTCCATCGAAGGCTATGTGCATCACCGCTCTCAGGGTGTAACGCCATTTTTGAATTCGCCGTTCGTCCGCCGTCCTTATGGCCTGAAGCGCGCGACCGGCGGGCCGCCCTCTCCGGCGGATTTTGCGCAGCCGATCACGTCGCTCGGGAGCGTTATTCCGGTTCCGGCCGAGCAACCGCTCGCCGCCGCCGATCGCGCGCTCGGCCAGGCCCGCGCGGCGGCGGAAAAGCTGGACTGGCCCGCCGCGGTGCGCTCCATCGCAGATGCAGGGAAACAGATCGCGTCACTTGAAGACCAGGTGAAGCGTTCGCAAGACTCGTCCGCCGCAGGCGGACTGTGGGAACTCGGACAAGTGCGCGACCGCATCAACCACGCGCTCGCGGATGCCACGGCGATCAAGATTGTTTCGAACGCCGACCGGAGCGAGCTCGTCGCGGGCGAAAGTTTCAACGTGCGCGCCGAAGTGGCTCACCGTGCGGACACACCAGCGGTTTTCTCCAAGCCGAGCCTGATGCTGCCGTCCGGATGGAGCATCACGAAGCAGGAAGAGAAGGACGGCTCGACCAATTTCAGCGTCGCAGTTCCCGCCGGGGCGCAGACGCCGCACACGCAGGGCGACTGGAGGTATCCATTCCCGCCGGCGATGGTCAGCGCGCGCGCGCACGTCGAGGTGGAAGGCTACGCGTTTGATTTCACCGCGCCGGTCACGAGCCTGCATTCCACCACTACCGCCGTGCTGCGCTACCCTCTGCGCCTGGTATCCCCTGTCGCGCTCACTGTGGAGCCGGAACAGTACGTGGTCGTGGAAACGCGCCAGCCGAAGCAGTTTGAAGTCTTCGCGCGTGTGCGCTCGTTTGCGCAGACGCCGTCCAAGGTCACGGTTGGCGTCGAGGTCCCGTCTGGTTGGAAGGCGCCGCAGCCGGAGGCCGTCGAGTTCTCTGGCGCGGGCGACCGCCTCGTGCACATGGTCGTGACGCCCCCGGCGAAAATCCCTGCAGGCAATTACGAGCTGAAGGCCTATGCGAAGCGCGGCGCGGAAACGTTTGAAACATCACTCGAGCCGCTACCCTCGCTGCCGACTTACCTGTGGAGCGCGCCCGCCAAGATACCCGTGCGTGCGTTCGCCATCGTTGTTCCCGATCATCTCCGCGTCGGCTACATCGCCGCCGAAAATGACGCCATCCCGGATTCGTTGCGGCGCCTGGGCGTCGAAG
>JBGPXQ010000059.1:0-10617 GCA_041492805.1 Terriglobia bacterium
AATTTTCTTTTCACCACGCGCGACCGCTACGACCTGATCATCTCCGAGCCGTCGAATCCATGGATTGCCGGGGTCGCCACGCTATTCACGCGTGAGTTTTATCGTGCCGCGCAGGCGCGTCTGGCGCCCGGCGGCGTATTCGTTCAGTGGCTGCAGGCCTATTCGCTGTATCCCGATGACCTGCGGATGGTCCTGGCGACGTTCCTGTCGGAGTTTCACGGCGTCACGCTCTGGCACGGCGATGCTCCTGACCTGATCCTGATGGCGCCGAGCACTCCTGCGGCGGGAATTCTGAATCGTGCGCAGATTCTATATCCCGATCCCCTCCTGCATGACGATTTCAAACAGCTCGGAATGGATGAACCCGCCGGATTGTTCGGGTTTTACATGCTCGACGATGCGGGCTTGCGGGATTTCTCCTCAGGCGCGCAAATCAATACGGATGACCTCACGCTGCTCGAATACCACGCGCCCCGCTCCCTGCTGGTCCACGGCCTGGAAGACAAAAACCGCGGCGCAATCCTTCTCGCTCAGAAGGACGCTTTGCCGGGAGAGTTTCCATCAGACCTGCGCGATGCGGCGCTTGCGGCAGCCGCCGCAACCTCCCTTAACTTGCAAGATACGGAGGGATCTGACCATTTCCTGCGGGCGCTTGAAAACCGCCCCGTCACCGCGAGCATTGCGATCGTTCGCGGACGTGCGGCACTCGCCCGCTCCAATTTCGAGAGTGCCTACCATGCATTTGACGCAGCGCTGGTCCTCGATCCGGATTCCATTCAGGCTGCCTGGGGCCGCGCCGAGACGGATCGCCGCTTCGGAAACAATGAGAAAGCGCGGAAAGCATTGCAGCACATTCTGGACCTGGATCCCAAGAATTTGCAGGCCCTCGAATCTCTGAGGCAGCTCGCATCCGACTTTTCCCGTTGGTCTGAAGCGGAGGATCTGGAGCGGCGCCTGATTGTGGCCGACCCAGGGGCAGGGGCCGCTGCCTACGCGCAACTCGCAGAAACGCTCTTGCGAGCCGGTGATTCGGACCAAGCCTACAGCGCCATGCAGGATTGCCTGGCGCGCGATCCGTACAATTTCCAGACGCGCCTCAACCTTGGCGGCTTGTTGCGCCGCCAGAAGAAGTGGGCCGAAGCGCGGCAGCAACTGGAATTCGTGAGGCGCTATTTCCCGGACGGCGACGTAGGAACTTATACTCTCCTCTTCGAAATCGATAATGCACTTGGCGACCCGCGCGCTGCTGCGGAAGCGGTGCGCTTCGGCTTACGAATGTTCCCAGACAATTCGGACCTGCAGCGCTTGAACCTGATCCACTAATTTTTGAAGCAGACTGGAGACACTGGAAGTAAGAAAAAGGGCCCCCGAAGGGGCCCTCTTCCTGGTCGCCGTACGCTACGGTGCAGAACGGGTTAGTTTGCGTTAACCTTCGCGGAGGTTGCCGCGGCCTTAGGAACACTCAAATAACCGGTGACTTTCTTGTCGCTGACATGATTGACCACCAGTTCGAGCGGCTGTCGCGATCCGCCGGCGTAGAAGTAGATGGGTTCGTTGACAGATTTGTTCTTCTTCTCGAGCCGCATGTCGTCCACGTAGAGCGCCACGGTGAACTGATGTTTCTTCGCGTTGGCGCCGCGTAGCTCGACCTGCATGCTCCCCACATGCTGCTTCTGGCCCTTGCTGGTCAGTGTGAACTCGTAGAAATCCCGCTCGCCCATGCGGCGGAGCTGTTCGAGTTCCTCGTGGTTGCGGGCGATCAATTCTCCGTGCTCGCCGCGCAACGCCTGTAGGTTGCCCTTTGTGGCGTCGAGATCGGTCTTGACGCCGTTGACATCAGTGCCGAGCGCCTTCACATCATCGGAGCTGGCTTTAGTCGCCAGTTCGCCGTTGACGGTCGTCTGCATGTCAGTGAGTTTCTTTGTATAGTCAGCGCGGGTCTGCTTTACTTGATTGCGTGCTGTGGCCACTTGGCCTTCCGTCAGCTTCAGCTTTTCTCCCACCAAATTCAACTCGCCCTGCATCTGGGCATTCGTCTGTTCAGCCTGTGCCAGTCGCTGGGTAATTCCGTCCTGGTTCTGCTGGAATGTCTTTGATTGGGCTGCCAACGCCTGTTGGGCGTCTCGGGCGTGGCTCGTTGCGTTCCACGCCATTCCCACTCCAGTAAGAGAGATTATCGCCAGCCCAACCACGGCCAGCCCCATCCATCGCGGCGTACCTTGTGTCGCCGATTGAAAATTGTCTTGTTCCTCAAGCATCGTAGTCTCCTTTGCAATCGCCCTTGCAGCTTTGAGAAATGCACGCTGCGAGCCAAAGTAGGCTTCCGCGAGGAAATCGCCGTAACATGAACTAAATAAATAGCTTATAAACTTTCGTTACAGCGATATATTTTTCCAAGCACTCGCGTTGGCGTGTAAGTTTTACGTATCCACGGCAACTCGGTATTGTTAACCTATTAGATACAAAGAGCTTGTATCGCTGACACACTTTGTGGGAGAAACATCCCAGGGGGCTCGCGAAGAGGTCGAATCCGTAATGGAAATAGCTAGGCTACGCGAAATTGATTAGTTACCTGGGTTTCCACTTCGCGGTCAAAGTAGACTTCGAGGGTGAGCGCTGCGGCGTCAAAAATGGTCCGGCAGTTAGCACATTGGCCTAAATGACGCTGAACTTCGCTTCCTACCTGAGGAGTGAGGCGTCCCTCCAGATACTCGCAGATCAATCGAATTGTGGCCTTACATGTCATGCTCATGACTCAGTCCCCCGAGAACTGGGCCTTCCTGGGAGTGATCTATAGCACGCAATCAACCAAAGCATTCAATGTGCGTGAATCCGTGTATCCCACAGATTCAAAATGTCTTAAATAAATTGCAGACATTAATGTTTCCGTTGGACACCGCAAGAAAATGGGAATTTTTTCCTTCTGGGAATCATTCTTACCATAGACATCCGATTGGCCTTGTGATTGGTAGGTCCAGGAGAATCGTCCGATTGCTCCCAGGCCCTCCAAGACAATGATCGGAAAGGGCTTACCGGCTGACGGTCATGTTGCGGAGAACGGCGATCCGCTCGGAAAGGGGTGGGTGCGTGCTAAATAAGCCGGTGAAGACCTGGCCAGCGCTCAGCGGTGCCACGATGAACAACGATGCAGTCGCAGGCGGAACGTTCATAGGGATTCGCTTGTTATACGCGCCCAGTTTTTCGAGCGCGCTGATCAGCCCGAATGGATGCCCGACCATGCGTGCGCCTGAGGCATCGGCGGCAAACTCACGCTGGCGCGAAACTCCTAGCTGGATCAACATCGCGGCAATCGGCGCGACAATCAGCATTAGAAGCGCGGCAAGGCCTCCGCCGCCGCGATCGTCGTCGCGCGAACCCCCGAAGCCACCAAAGATCATGGCCCAGCGTCCCATGGATGCGATCCATGTAATTGCGCCCGCCAGCGTGGCGGCAATCGATGTGATCAGGATGTCGTAATTGCGAACGTGTGAAAGCTCATGCGCGATCACCCCTTCGAGCTCGTCATCATTCAATAAATCCATCAGGCCCGCGGTGACCGCAACCGACGCGTGCGACGGATTGCGGCCCGTGGCAAATGCATTCGGCGCCGGCTGAGGAATCACATAGAGCTTCGGCATCGGCAAACCGGCTTTTCCACATAGCCGCTCCATCACGGCATAGAGCCGCGGAAGTTGTTCACGTGAAACCGGCTGCGCGCCGCTCGACATCAAAGCAATCTTGTCGGAGAAGAAATAGGCGACCCCGTTCATCACGACGGCCATCACGAGGCCGAATGTCATTCCCCTCTGCCCCGCAATCGCTTGCCCGCCCAGAACAAGCAGCAGCGTCAACGCCGTCAGTAAAAATAATGTCTTAATGGCTCGCATAACTTTACCTATGGACCTCTTTCTTCAGTCTAGAAGCATGTAAAGGGTGCGTCAACCCTCGAAGCGCCCTGCGCAAATCGTCTTAGCGGCGACGGCTGGATTTTGTCGATGACGGAGCCATTCTAGCCGTCTCTGCCTGGGCTTCGGGGGCAGGCGCCGCTTTCTCTTCCACCCGCTCGAATCGCATGGAATCGGACTCCGGTTCAACATCCACTCGCACCAGATCGCCCGGCAAAACGCTGCCGTCAAGAATGCGCATCGCGAGCGGATCTTGCACCAGTCGTTGCACCGTGCGGCGCAGCGGCCGCGCGCCGTAGGCAGGGTCGTAACCCTCAAGGACCAGCCGCTCGCGCGCAGCGGGCGTCAATTCGATGCGGACATTGCGTTGAGCGAGCAGGCGCATCACCTTCGCCAATTCCAGGTCCACAATCTTGTCGAGCTGTTCGTGCCCCAGCGGGTTGAACAGCACAATGTCGTCAATCCGGTTGATGAACTCCGGGCGGAACGCCTGCCGCAACGCCTCAAGCGCTTCCTTGCGCGCGCGCTCCGGGTCGCGCCCAGCCAGCTCGAACAGCGCCGTCGAGCCGACGTTGGACGTCATGATGAGCACGGCGTTACGGAAATCCACCGTGCGGCCTTTGCCGTCGGTCAGGCGGCCGTCCTCCAGAATTTGCAGCAGCACATTGAACACGTCCGGATGCGCCTTTTCGATTTCATCAAAGAGCACAACCGAATACGGATGGCGGCGCACCTGCTCGGTGAGTTGTCCGCCTTCTTCGTAGCCCACGTATCCTGGGGGCGCGCCGATCATGCGCGAGACAGAGTGCTTTTCCATATATTCGGACATGTCGAGCCGAATCATAGAGCGCTCGTCATCGAACAAGAACTCCGCGAGCGCCCGAGCCAGTTCTGTTTTCCCGACGCCGGTGGGGCCAAGAAAAATGAACGACCCGATGGGCCGGTTCGGATCCGAGAGTCCCGCGCGATTGCGCCGGATCGAGTTCGCTACGCGCTCAAGCGCTGTGTCCTGCCCGATCACGCGGTGGCGCAAGCGCGATTCCATCGTCACCAGCTTCTGAGCCTCTCCTTCGAGCAAACGTCCAACCGGAATACCTGTCCACTTGCTCACGAGCTTGGCGATGTCTTCCTCGCCCACTTCTTCCATGAGCATGCCGCCGTTCTTCTGCACATCCGCGAGGTTCTTCTGCGCCGCGGTCAGTTCCCGCTCAGCGGTCCCGAGCTTTCCGTACCGGATTTCCGCGACACGCGCGAGGTCCCCGGCGCGCTCCAGACGCTGCTCTTCGGCCTTGAGCTGTTCGATCTGCTCCTTCAGCTTGCGAATCTTGGCGACCGCGTCCTTTTCAACTTGCCATTGCGCCTTCCGTGCGGTTGATTCCTCACGCAGCCCGGCTAGTTCGCCTTCGAGCTGTTTCAAGCGTTCCTTCGAATGCGCATCGGATTCGCGCAGCAATGCCTGGCGCTCGATTTCAAGATGCAGGATACGCCGCTCGATCTCATCAATTTCGATCGGAAGCGAATCCATCTGCATGCGCAGGCTTGCGGCGGATTCGTCGATCAGATCGATGGCCTTATCCGGAAGGAACCGGTCGGTGATGTAGCGGTGCGAAAGCGTCGCCGCTGCCAGGATAGCGGCGTCTTTAATGCGCACGCCGTGGTGCAGTTCGTACCGCTCCTTCAAACCGCGCAGAATCGCGATCGTATCCTCGACTGAAGGCTCGGCAATCAAAACCGGCTGGAAGCGCCGCTCAAGTGCGGGGTCCTTCTCAATGTACTTGCGGTATTCATTGAGGGTGGTGGCGCCGATCGCGCGCAGCTCTCCGCGGGCCAGCGCCGGCTTCAACATGTTTGAAGCGTCCATCGCGCCTTCGGCAGCGCCCGCGCCCACTATCGTGTGCAACTCGTCAATAAACAGGATGACCTGCCCGTCGAACTCGGTAATTTCCTTGAGCACTGCTTTCAGACGGTCTTCGAATTCGCCGCGATACTTCGCCCCGGCAACCAACGCCGCGAGATCAAGAGCGATAACACGCTTCGGACGCAACACTTCGGGTACGTCGCCCGCAACGATCCGCTGCGCGAGGCCTTCCACGACGGCAGTCTTACCGACGCCGGGTTCGCCGATCAATACAGGATTATTTTTTGTGCGCCGCGCAAGGATCTGCATGACGCGGCGGATTTCATCGTCCCGGCCGATCACGGGATCCAGTTTCCCGCGCCGCGCTAACTCGATGAGGTCACGGCCGTATTGTTCGAGCGCGCGGAACGTCGCTTCAGGATTCTGCGAAGTCACGCGGTGGCTGCCGCGCACGGTGGTGAGCGCCTGCAAAATTGCTTCGCGTGACGCGCCGTATTTAGCCAGCAATTCGGCGGCGTCATCTTTACGGATCGTCGCGATGGCGAGCAGGATGTGCTCGGCGGAAACATATTCGTCCTTGAACTGCTCGGCTTCGACGAACGCGCCTTCAAGAACTTTGTTCGATGCCTGGCTCAACTGCTGCTGCGCCACGCCCGTTACTTTTGGCAGACGCGCGAGGCTGGTCTCAATTTCGCCCGCAAGAGTTTCCGGACGAACACCCAGACGGGCCAGCAGCGGCGGAACGATCCCGTCGTGCTGCGCCACAAGCGCACCCAGGAGGTGCAACGGCTCGATCTGTTGATGATCGTGCCGGGTGGCAATTTCCTGCGCCGATTGGACTGCTTCCTGTGCTTTCAGCGTGAGTTTGTCGAAGCGAAACATTTATTGTTACCTTCCCTTTTTAGAAACCCTGGGACCGGTTCGCCACCGGCCCCAGGGCAACTCAACAGTCATCGATCCTCTGCTGAAAGTTTACTTCCCGTTGCCTGAAATGCTCACCTTGACCTGGCGCGGCTTGGACTCCTCGCGCTTCGGAAGTCTCACGGTGAGCACGCCATTCTTATACTCGGCCTGAATAGCTTCGGCGTTTACTGTGTTCGGCAGCGAGAAGCTGCGGCTGAACGATCCATAGCTTCGCTCGACGCGCAGGTAATTGTCCTCCGAGATGTTCTTCTCGAACTTGCGTTCACCGGTGATGGTGAGCAGATTGTTTTCGACACGGACGTCGATGTCCTTCTCGTTCACGTCCGGCAGGTCTGCCTTCACCACCAACTCATTCGGCGTCTCGTAGATATCCACGGCGGGCGCCCAGGTGGTCAGGGCTGCCCCCTCGCCTTGGCCGCGGAACATGGTCTCATTAAAAAGACGATTGACTTGATCATGAAGTGTTGAAAGCCCACCGAAGGGCTCCCATCGGGTGATTGTGGTCATTGCCTGTCCTCCTCTTAAACCCTAGATTACTTACTGCGTTAAAAGCATATAATCTGCGCGTATTAATGTCAAGTCTTTTGTTCATGTTTCCACAGATCCGCCTCATTCCATCATAACACTGTATTTAAAACACTTAGTCCACTAGCAGCACCAATATTTGCGCATGGCGCGGCATCTGGTCTATAGTGATATGCCCTGATCATGAAACTCGCCGAATTCAGCTACGAGTTACCCCCGGAACGCATCGCGCAGCGCCCTCTGGATGAGCGTGATGCCTCTCGCATGCTCATTTTGGACCGTGGGAGACAAGAGTGGGAGGATTCCGCATTTCGGTGTCTGCCGGAGCGTCTGCGGGGCGATGAACTCATCGTGGTGAACAATGCGCGCGTGATTCCAGCAAGATTGCTTGGACGGCGCGTCGGTGTCCGCGCGGAGAAACCGGGCCGCCACAGCCGCGTGGCGCGCGAGTTCCTATCGTCTGAGATCGAAGTCTTATTGACGCGGCAGGTCTCAGCACAAGAATGGGAAGCTCTGGTTCGACCGGGGAAAAAAATGCGGTTGGGTGAGCGCGTGGAGTTCGGAGGGGGAGCACTTTCTGCGGAGGTGATCGGCCGTGGCGACTACGGTTTGCGCCGTCTCCGGCTCATGGCCCGGGGCGATGTGTACCAAGCGATTGAACAGTTTGGCCATATGCCTTTGCCGCCGTACATCGCGCGCGGCGATGAACCGGCAGATCGCGAGCGCTACCAGACGATTTTCGCCGAGCGGCCTGGAGCCGTCGCAGCGCCCACCGCCGGGTTGCATTTCTCACCTGCGGTGCTCGATCAGATCAAGCAGCGTGGTGTCGAGATCACGGCAATCACGCTGGAGGTAGGTCTGGGAACTTTCCAGCCCATTCACGCGGAAGAGATCGAGCAACATCAGATGCATTCCGAGTCGTACGAAATTCCGGAGCAGGCTGCAAATGCCATCAACAACGCTCGGCGCGACTCCCGCCCAATCCTCGCAGTGGGAACAACGGTGGTGCGAGCCCTGGAAGATGCTGCCGCAAAATTTGCCGCCAAGAGCCGCACAAACGCCAGCGATCAGCGCTCGGAGTTCCTCGTCGAAACCGGGCGGGCAGAAGCCGACATTTTTATCAAGCCCGGCCATCAATTCCGCATGGTCGACCAGTTGCTGACGAATTTTCACCTTCCCCAATCCACGTTGCTTGTGCTGGTCAGTGCCTTCGCGGGGCGAGAATTGATTCTCCGTTCGTACCGTCATGCGGTGGAAGAAGGTTACCGCTTTTACAGTTATGGGGACTGCATGTGGATTCGCTAAACTTCCGAGCCTGCGCGTGCCCTGATCGGATCGGTGCTCGCGGCACTGCGGATTTCGACTATACTGGCATGCGGCGCGCAACTGTGCCTTACCGATGCGATTTCTTGTACTGAGCGATATTCACGCCAATTCCACAGCGCTCGAAGCCTCTCTCGCGGCTGCCGAGGGCCGCTGGGAGCGCGTGATATGTCTGGGCGACCTGGTCGACTACGGACCGGATCCCAACGAAGTGACCGAGCGGGTGAAGGCGCTTGATCCATTCGTCATCCGAGGCAATCACGACAAGGCTGTGACGGGACTCGTGGATCTTGACGATTTCAACCCTGTGGCGCAGATTGCCGCCCGATGGACTCGCGAGCGGCTCAGCCCCGAGAACTTAACTTACATCGCACAATTGCCTGCCGGACCCGCTCACGCCGATGGTCTAACGGTGGTTCACGGCGCATATCATGATGAGGATGAATACGTCTTTGCCCCGGTGCAAGCGATGGGTGGACTGCTCGAATCTCCGAGCGCCGTGACCTTTTTCGGGCACACGCATTATCAGGGCGGCTTTTCCTACCGCGCCGGCCAAATCAGCGTCATTCATTTAAGACCCGAGCCGGGACCGAAATTTGCCGCCCAGCGCCTCGAACCGAAGACGCGCTATCTGCTCAATCCCGGATCAATCGGCCAACCTCGGGATGGCGACCCGCGCGCTGCGTTTGCCATCGCCGATCTGGACCATCAGGTGATCGAATTCTGGCGCGTTCCGTATGATATTGCGGCAGTGCAAGAACGCATGCAGATTGCCGGGCTTCCCTATCCGCTGGTTGCGCGGCTCGCAGCAGGCCGTTAGCGGGAGATGAAGTGATGAGGCACCGGCCAGGCATGTAACAGAGGATGGACCACGTGATCCCTTCAGCAGAACGCAACCGGCTTCCTATCGCCTTCCTGGCCGGACTGGTAATCGTGACGCTCCTGATCGGCGCTGCGGCGCTCCTCAGCCGCTACTCGACACCGTCTGGACCGGAAGTGGTGAAGCCGCTGCCCATGGGCCCTTCCGAGCAGGCTTACGCGCAGCAAATTCATTTTCTCGAACCGAAAATGAGCCGCGCGGCCAACTTTTTAAACCAGGAAGTGACATTCGTGTTCGGGACGCTCGAAAACGCGGGCAACCGGCGCATTAAGCAGATTGAAATCACGCTCGAATTTCATGATCCGTTCAACCAGGTGGTCCTGCGCGATAAGCAACGGCTGTTTTTGTCCAAAGAGGCGCCTCTCGCACCGGGGCAGCAACGTGATTTTCAGGTTGGCTACGAACACATCTCAGCGCAATGGAACAACGTGTATCCATCGATTCGCATCACCGGGCTCGATCTCAACTGAGCACGTAACATCCCGCGTGAACGCCGACAGGCAAAAATCGCATCGCCTTCTTCTAATTACCAATCTCTAATCGTTATATAATCGGGATTCATGGAGCTGGCTGCCGAACTAGAACGCGCTCTAGCTGGGGTATGCGCCACGGGTCCGGCCGAGGTGCATGAGAACGGCGAGTGGGTCGCAGCCCTGGACGGCCTGCAATACAACGTGCGCTCGCAGGGCGATGCTGCACTCCTGCACCTATGGGGCGCAAGGCAAAACCTGGTCCGGCGCGTCGTGCGTGTCGCCGAGCAATCGCCCAAGCGCGTTGTGCTCGAAGTCATGCGGTTGGGTCGCGCGCGCCACGCGAAGCTCGAGTTCCTGGCCGCAGGTGCGGGCCGCGAGGACAAGCGCTGGGGCCGGGAAGAATTCCGAAGCCAGCTGCGTCAGTTCCTGACGAATCGGTTCCCTGACGAAATCGTGGATTCTCTAACCTCCGGCGCGGATTTGCATCATTCGATTTCGGGCTCGTACACGCGGGGCCTGATGCATCACGGCGCGGAAGCCTATGCCGTGCTGAGTGCGGCTCCGGCGGAAGATTCCGCGACGATCGACGGCATCTTGACTTTCGGGTTGATCTGGCTTGACCGCGTACGCGATCGCGCAAGGCGTCAATCAGTCCGCGGATTGCGCCTCTTCCTGCCGCGCGGCACCTCCGCCGTTACGGCGCACCGTCTGACCGCGCTCGCCTCTCCG
>JBGPXQ010000241.1:0-4050 GCA_041492805.1 Terriglobia bacterium
AGCCCCAGCGGCTGCCGATATAGGACCAGCGGCCGTAGTGGAAGGGAGCAAAGCCCCATGGTGAATAGTCAACCCAAGTCCAACCCCACGGACCGACCCAATTCCAGTAGCCAGTGCTGTAAGGAGCCCAGTCGGCGGCAACTTCGTTGGGATACCAAACGTGGCCATATTCGGGCTCTTCGCTCCAGGTGCCATGATCATCAAGGTCGCTGTAGCCGACCACGTCGCGCGAAACGTATTTCGCGGAAACGGAATTGTCTTCCTTGAGGTCGCGTTCGTTGGCCCAGCGGTCGAGGCCGTCAGGACCGGGTGCGCGGTCGACGCTGTATTCGATGTTGTCCGTGCCGTTGAATTCGGCGCGCTCGCCGGAATGAACTTCGTAGGTCTTGCCGCCGGCGGTGACTTCGCCTTCGCCGCGAAATACAGTCACGCGGGAAGCTTCGCCGCTCTCATCGACATCGATGCGAAATGCGCCCGCCTCCCTGATGGTGAAAGCGAGGTTTGGCGCGTCCACTTCGTACAAATCGCCCTCGCGCAGTTCTCGCACGCGAAAATTAACGCTGCCCTCAGCGAGGCGCATCTGTGTGATGTTGGCATCGAGATTCAAGAAAGAGAGTGCCGTCATGCTGCCGAGATGGATGGCGGCCTGGCCGGCCTGCAGTTCAGCGCGTGAGTCCTTGTCGACCCAAATCTTGTCGCCGATGGTCACGGGACGGTTCTTTGCTGCGCTGCCCCATTCACCGTCTCCGCCGGGCTGAAGAGAAACAGTGCCATCGATGTAGCTGAGGCGCGCAACGCGCGTTGGGGGGTCTTTTTCTTCGTCTGCTCGCGCCTTCGGCGCTACGAGACAAAGAAGACCGGCCATACACAGCAGCAGAGCGGCGTTACGCGCAACGGTCGAGCCGTCGAACCTGCTCTTCGCAGCGAATCTTGTCGTGTTCATGACGAATCCCCTGTCTTCGGACTGGACGCAAGCCGTCTCACGGCTACCAAAATACGCCTTCCAGCCGATAGGAGCTATCTTCTTATAGCGCCTGTAAGATAGAACACCATAGAAGGAAAGAAGTTGCCCACAGGGGCGGCTTGAGGTCGTGGTCATGGCTCCCCAAGGTGGATTAGCCTTTTATTATGAGTAGATTAGATGGGATCTGTACCTTCAGGCAGGGATCATGTAGTCGAGCTTTGACGAGGTGGTGTATCAAGCTCGGGCTCCGGCGACTTCTGCGAGGCTCTTACAGGACAATAGTGGAATTCGCGGGCTCGTCCAGGCAGCCGCTGGCTAATTCGGGTTGCCGTTTCCGCCAATCTGATAGCCTACACCGCGAATTGTTCGAATGAGCGTGCGGTCGTAGCCGGAGTCCACTTTGCGCCGAAGATAGTTGATGTAGACGTCGACAATGTTTGTCATGGTGCCAAGATTGAGCTTCCAAACTTGCTCGATAATGGATGCGCGGGAAACAGGCCGCCCCTCGTTGCACATGAGAAATTCAAGCAGAGCATATTCTTTGGGACTGAGTGCGATGTCGCGGCTGCCACGCCGCACGGCATGGGCAATGCGGTCGAGCGCGAGATCCTCGATCTGGAGAACGGCACGCGCCGAGCGGCTGCCTCGGCGCAGGATGGCGCGAATGCGCGCCGAAAGCTCGGCAAAAGCGAAGGGCTTGGAGAGGTAATCGTCCGCACCAGCGTCCAAGCCGCGAACACGCTCTTCGACCATCGTGGCGCCCGTCACAATGAGCACCGGGAGGTCTGGCTTTTTGGAGCGAATCACACGCAAGACGTCCAGACCTTTTGCTCCCGGGAGTCCAAGGTCGAGAATCACCAGATCGTACGGCTGATCCGAGGCCAGCCGCTGGGCTTCCAATCCATCCGAGACGACATGCACGGCGAACTGCTCCCGCTGCAGCTCTTGGCAGAGAAAAGCTGCAAGCGGCGCGTCATCTTCGGCGACAAGAATACGCATCGGTTCACACGAGAAGATAGATTTTGGAAGGGGTAAGCTCAGTGTGGCTGGGGGACTCCAGAGTGTCAAGGCGGCGAGAGGAAGTTGTAACGGAAAGCACATCAGCGCGATGCACTCCATGAGAGTATGTTTAAATAAGAGAACATCCAGCCCGACGGAGGAATGAGATGAATCATCGTTTCGCTTCAACCATGGTGTGTTTCGTTTGCGCAGGACTGCTCGTCGCCGGTTGCCAGAAATCGGCTGACCAACCATCCGGTAACGACGCTAACGCGTCTCCGACGATGGCGGAGTCGACCAAATCCGCGGTCAAAAAGGCCATTGAGCCAAGACCGCTCGTGGTTCCCGCGGATACCGTGCTGGCGGTTGTACTGGATCAAACCATAAGTTCGAAGACCACCAATTCCGGTGAGAAATTTTCAGCGACCGTGGAAACTCCAGTCGAAGTCGAAGGCAAAGTTGCCATTCCGAAGGGCGCGCGCGCATCGGGCATTGTGAAAGAGGCGAAAGCTGCAGGGCGCTTCAAGGGTGGGGCGGTGCTGGCGCTGACGCTGACGAGCGTCACGGTCAACGGGAGGGACTATGAAATCCAAACGTCCGCACCGACGATGTCCAGCAAAGGAAAAGGCAAGCGCACCGCAGCCATGGTGGGCGGTGGCGCCGCCGGTGGAGCAGCTATCGGCGCGATCGCTGGCGGCGGCAAGGGTGCTGGCATCGGTGCATTGATCGGCGCCGCGGCGGGCACCGGGGGTGCGGGATTCACGGGCAATCGTGACATTACGCTTGCGGCGGAAACAGCACTCAATTTCAAACTGCTTCAGCCCGTAGACATCAAGCAGAGATAGCAACGAGTCTCAGCCGCCCTGCGGAATCCGGATGGATTTCGCAGGGCATTTTCTTTCTGAGGGGATTTATTGCACTGACAAATGTAGAACAAGTGGCCGCGTTGAGCTTAGATTCGGTCCTCTTCGTAGCAGGAAACCCGCGTAACTTAAGATTCAGCCATCCGTAATACAATTGCGTGGCTCAGACCATGTCTACTGCCCCAGTCTTGATCCAAGCAGAAACTGTCTCCCGGGAATACCGGCTGGGCGAAACCGTCATTCGTGCCGTCAACGAAATATCCCTCACCGTGCAAAAAGGTGAATTCCTCGCCCTCCTGGGAAGCTCAGGATCTGGCAAGTCGACCCTACTGAGTATGCTGGCGGGCCTGGATCGTCCCACGTCCGGGGCGATTCGCGTGCAGGACCGCAACCTGTCTGAATTGGATGCGGATGAGCTCGCGAGGTATCGCCGAGAAACAGTGGGCATGGTCTTTCAGTCGTTCAATCTGCTGCCGCGCATGACGCTGCAAGAAAATGTCGAATTGCCTTTGCGGCTTGCGGAAGTAGATCGCAACGAACGCGAGTCCCGCGTGACGGAAGCGCTCGAACGAGTAGGGCTGGGCGCACGGAGGCAACACCGGCCGAGCGAGCTTTCGGGCGGCGAGCAGCAGCGCGGCGCGCTGGCACGCGCACTCGTGAATCGCCCAACGATCTTGTTTGCGGATGAGCCGACGGGGAATCTGGATAGTGTCAACGGGGAACAGATCCTTCTATTGCTGCGTGAGGTTCAATATTCCCTCGGGATGACCATTCTCATGGTGACCCACGAAAGACCCCTGGCCGAGAAGTTTGCGAATCGCATCGCGGTGCTCTCTGATGGCCGGCTGGTGAGCGACGGAGTGCGGCCGTGAAAACACGCGATCTGAGCGAGCTGGCCGTTCGCAATCTACGCGAGGCCGTGCTTCGCAATTCCCTCACGACCCTGGGCGTTGCCGTGGGTGTGGCTTCCCTGGTGGCCATGGTGTCGCTAGGAGTGGGCTTGCAAACGCTCGCTTCACAGCGCCTCACGCGCTCCGGATTGTTTGACGCTGTATTCGTTACTTCGCAACGCAACTTTCCCGGAGGAAGACGTCCGCAGTCTGCCGATGCCGCGCCGAAAAAAGAGGTGCGCGTCCTGGATGAGGATGTGCGGCAGCAACTGGCAAAACTCGCGAACGTCACGGAAGTCTATCCGCAGGTTCGCTTCATCACCGAAGTGCGGTA
>JBGPXQ010000086.1:0-8931 GCA_041492805.1 Terriglobia bacterium
ATCAATACGCGCGTGAAACGTCAAATGGAGCGGGCGCAGAACGAGGACTATCTCATCGAAAAGTTGAAGGCCATCCACAAAGAGCTGGGCCGCGGCGAGAAGAACGAACTCGAAGAGCTCAAGAAGAAGATCGACGCCGCGGGCATGCCGAAAGACACGCACGAGAAGGCGGTCCAGGAGCTGAAGCGGCTGGAAATGATGCCGCCCATGTCGGCTGAGTCCACCGTAAGCAGGAATTATCTGGAATGGCTGCTGGCCGTGCCCTGGAAAAAGAAATCGAAGGAAATCCGCGACATCGAACTCGCCGAGAAGATTCTGGAAGAGGATCACTACGGGCTCGAGAAAGTCAAAGAGCGCATCCTCGAATACCTGGCCGTGCGGCAACTGGTGAAGAATCCCCGCGGGTCGATCTTGTGCTTTGTCGGGCCACCAGGAGTGGGCAAAACGTCTCTGGCAATGTCCATTGGACGCGCGACAGGACGCAAGTTTGTGCGCGTGTCGCTCGGCGGCGTGCGGGATGAAGCCGAAATCCGGGGACACCGGCGCACTTACATCGGCGCACTTCCCGGTCAGATCATTCAGATGATGAAGAAAGCCGGGACCGTCAACCCGATCTTCGTGCTTGACGAAGTGGACAAGATGTCCACCGACTTCCGAGGCGACCCGTCCGCGGCCCTTATGGAAGTTCTCGACCCCGAACTGAACCACTCCTTCACGGACCATTACCTCGATGTCGAATACGATCTCTCGAAGGTGATGTTCGTTTGCACAGCCAACGTGATGCACACGATTCCCCAGCCGCTGCAGGATCGCATGGAAATCCTGCGGATCCCGGGGTACACCGATGTCGAGAAAACACAGATTGCGAAGCGTTTCCTAGTGCGGAAGGCCCTCGAATCAACGGGCCTGACGGAATCGAACCTCACCTTCAGTGACGAGGCGATTACACACATCATCCGGCACTACACGCATGAAGCCGGCGTGCGCAACCTGGAGCGCGAAATTTCCAACATCTGCCGTAAGATCGCGCGGCGCGTCGTCAAGGAAGGCAATCAATATTCGATTGCCGTGACGCCGGAAAACGCCGGCGAATTTCTGGGCGTCATCAAGTACCGTGAAATCTGGGCCGAGAAGAAAAACGAAATCGGCCTGGCGACGGGCCTGGCGTGGACCGAAGTGGGCGGCTCGGTGCTGTCCACCGAAGCGACGATCATGCAGGGCAAGGGACGCTTGACACTGACCGGCAAGCTCGGCGACGTCATGCAGGAGTCCGCCCAAGCAGCAATGAGCTACGTGCGGTCGCGGACCGCGAACTTTGGCCTCCCGCGCGATTTTTACCGGCACATCGATATTCACATGCATGTCCCCGAAGGCGCAATTCCGAAGGATGGCCCTTCGGCCGGAATCACCATCGCAACCTCCATCGTGAGCGCGTTGACGCGCACCCCGGTGCGCTGTGATGTGGCGATGACGGGTGAAATTACGCTCCGCGGGAAGGTATTGCCGATTGGTGGCATGAAGGAGAAGTTGCTGGCCGCGCACCGCGCGGGCATTCGGACTGTGCTTCTCCCCAAGGATAACGAAAAGGATATGGCAGAAATTCCGGCGGAGGTTCAGGCCGGCCTGGTCATCCGGTTTGTCGAGGACATGGACCAGGTGCTCCAGTTTGCGTTGGAACGGCCGCTTGAACCCATAGCGCACGACGCGGCGCCTGAAGTGGCCGCGAAGTTCGAAACGGAAACTGAGAGCGATCAGGAATTGACCAACTGAGGGAAACCTCAGCCTGTCCGTCCCGAAGAACAGCAAAGCAACCATGAAGAGAATCGCTTCGGGATGTGGAACGCATTGTGCCAATTCGTCGTGTCGCAAGTAATCTGAATTTCCAGTTTGGCTACCCCGGTCGGAAACTTATTTGACCTGTCCGGAGTCCGCCGATGAGAACGATCCCGGCCTGAGCTTCAGGCTTATCTTCAAATAAAGACTTAAGGAAACGAAACAATGAGCATTAGTCTTGCAGAACTGAAAGAAAAAAACATCACGGACCTGGCGAAAATTGCCAAGGACCTGGCCATTCCGGGCTCCAGCGGCATGCGCAAGCAGGAGTTGATCTTCCAGATCCTACGCGCTCAAACAGAAAAGAATGGCCTGATCTTCTCCGAAGGCGTCCTGGAATGCATTCCCGACGGGTTCGGCTTCTTGCGCGCGCCGGAATACAACTATCTGCCGGGGCCGGATGACATCTATGTTTCACCATCGCAGATTCGGAAGTTCGATTTGCGCACCGGCGATACGGTCTCGGGACAGGTGCGTCCTCCCAAAGACGGCGAGCGGTATTTCGCGCTGATCAAAGTCGAAGCGGTCAATTTCGAGGATCCTGAGGTCGCGCGGAACAAGATTTTCTTCGACAACCTGACCCCGCTCTATCCCCAAGGACGCCTGAAGATGGAGACGACGAAGGAGAATCTCACCGGCCGCGTGCTGGATCTGCTGTGCCCGGTCGGCAAGGGACAGCGCGGGCTGATCGTGGCGCCGCCGCGCACCGGAAAAACCATGATGTTGCAGTCCTTCGCCAACTCGGTCACATCGAATCATCCTGAGGTCGCGCTGATCGTGCTGCTGATCGACGAGCGGCCGGAAGAAGTCACCGACATGCAGCGGACCGTGAAGGGCGAAGTCATCAGCTCCACCTTCGATGAGCCGCCGCAACGTCACATCCAGGTGGCGGAAATGGTGCTCGAGAAAGCCAAGCGCCTGGTGGAGCACAAGCGCGACGTCGTGATTCTGCTCGATTCGATCACGCGCCTGGCGCGCGCCTACAACGCTGTCACACCGCCTTCGGGCAAAGTCCTTTCCGGCGGTATTGACGCCAATGCGCTGCAGCGGCCCCGGCGATTCTTCGCCGCCGCGAGGAACGTCGAGGAGGGCGGCTCGCTCACCATCATCGCCACGGCGCTGATCGATACGGGCAGCCGCATGGATGACGTCATCTTCGAGGAGTTCAAGGGCACCGGCAACATGGAAATCAACCTGGACCGGCGTCTGGTGGACAAGCGCATCTTCCCGGCTATCGACATCAACCGCTCAGGCACGCGCAAGGAAGAATTGTTGATGCCGGCAGACGAACTCAATCGCGTGTGGGTGTTGCGCAAAGTCCTGAATCCCCTCTCACCGGTCGAAGCCATGGAATTGCTCTGCGGACGTCTCTCGAAATCGAAATCGAATGCAGAGTTTCTCGCTTCGATGTCCAGCCCGACCTAGTACGTCGGTTCCAGGGGAAGTGCTGCCTTACGGTGCCGAGGCTTTAGCTTTTTCCTGCGCAAACAAGACAATCACGCGCGCGGTTTCTTCCGCGTCCATCGCGGTGTTATCGACGATCACCGCATCCGTAGCGCGGACCAGCGGCGAAATCTCGCGCTCGCGGTCCCGGCGGTCGCGCTCGCGCACGTCGGCAAGCACTTTCTCCAGTTCAAGCGCTTCGCCCTTTTCCTGCAGCTCGCGGCGGCGGCGTTCCGCGCGCACTTCCGGCGAAGCATCGAGATAAATCTTGAGGTCCGCGTGCGAAAAGACAACCGTCCCGATGTCGCGGCCTTCCATCACGACGCCGCGTTGCGCGCCTGCCCGGCGCTGCTCGGCGACCATCGGGTACCGCACACCGGGGACCACCGCAACCAAAGAAGCGGCGTGCGATACTTCCGGCGTGCGAATTAGATCCGTGATGTCTTCCCCATCGAGAATCACGTGGGACTTCCCGCCGCGCGGCACGAGGTCAATTCGCACCGCACGCGCCAGCGCTTCGAGTTGCTCCGGCGAATCGAGTGGCACACCTTCATGCAGCGCTTTCCACGCAACGCCGCGGTACATCGCTCCGCTATCAAGATGTGTATAGCCCAGCAATTCGGCGACTCGCCGCGCCACGGTGCTCTTCCCTGAACCTACGGGGCCGTCAATCGCGATGATTAGTTTCCTCATCGGGAGAGGGTCAAATTCGCTTGAAGGCGCGCTCGATTTCCCGCACCGAGTAGCGCAGCACGATGGGACGGCCGTGCGGGCAGCTCATTGGCGCTTCCGTCTTCGCCAGCTCCGCCAGCAGCCATTCCATTTTCATCTGGTCGAGCGGCATGTTCACCTTGATCGCCGCATGGCAGGAGGTCGAGGCCGCAATTTTCGCTTGCAGAGAATCCATTGAGATCGCCGCGTTCTCGCGTTCGATGCCGTCGAGGATTTCCGTGAGCAACCGCTCGGCGTCCGCAGTGGCAATTCCCGCCGGTGTGGCGTGAATGGCGACGCTGCGCGGCCCCATCTGCGCGACTTCGAATCCGTTGGCGGTCAGCTCCTCGGCGATGCGTTCGAAAATGACGAGTTGCCGCGGGGAAAGCTCCACCATCAGCGGCACAAGCATGCGCTGGCCGGTGAGTTGCCCTTCGCGGCGCGCGCGCAGATGCTGTTCGAACAGCACGCGCTCGTGCGCCACGTGCTGATCGATGATCCACAACCCTTCCCCGTTTACGGCGACGATGAAACTCGAATTCACCTGCCCCAGTGGCTTCAGTTCGCCCAGGCTCTCTGCGCTTGCCTGCGACTCGGTCCCCACACCCGCCCCGGCGTCGCGAAAGGCCGCGGTAGCGGCTTCGCCAAATTGTTCCGCAATCGCCGAGCCAGATTCGTCTGACAGCGTTCCGATGCCGCTTTCGAACTGGAAGCGCTGCGACTCCGGCCGCAGGGGCGCTGCGCTCAGTTCGAAGTCAGTTGCGATGGCGGCGCCAGCCGCGCCGGCAGCATTCATCGGGGGAATCACGGCGCGCGGCAAGCCTGTGCCTGCATTGCCCGCACCTGCGGCGGCGACTGCCGCAGCGCTGCCCTGCTGACTTTCCGGGGCCAAAGGGCTGAATGCCACGCCGGGAAAACTCGGGATCGGGCGCGCGCGCGACAGGGCCTGCCGGATCGAATCGCGCGTGAAGTCATGCACAAACTGCGGATGACGGAAACGCACCTCGATCTTTGCTGGATGAACATTTACGTCCACTTCTTCGGCGGGCAAATCGAGAAAGACCAGGACCGCGGGAAAAACCGTCGGCGGGAGGACATTGCGATACGCCTCGTGAATCGCGTGCAGGATCAGCCGGTCGCGCACCAGGCGCCGGTTCACGAAGACATAAATGCCGTTGCGATTGCTGCGTTGCACTTCGGGCCGCGACGCAAATCCGCGCACGACAAGCTCGGCGGCGCGCTCCTCGGTGGTCAGCTCGGTTTCGGTGATGGCGGCGCGCATGGGGGAGGAAACCGGCAGGATTTCAAACAGCTCGTCGAGGGCCTGGCGGCCGAAAAGCTGATACACGCGCTCGGCCATCGTTTCCACTGCCGTGGCATTGATGATTTCCTGCGTCGGCGTCTTCAAAACAAATTGCTTGCCGGGATGCGCGAGCGCGTAGTGCGTGACGAGCGAAGCGATGTGGCCGAGTTCCGTGGTCTCCGACTTCAGGAAGTTTCGCCGCGCGGGCACGCAGTAGAAAAGATCGGCGACGCTGATGGTCGTTCCCGCCGGAAACCCTTCCGGCTTGACGCCCAGGAGCTTGCCGCCGGCAAACTCGATCCGCGTTCCCTCGTCTTCCTCCGCGGAGCGTGTTTGCAGCAGCAGGCGCGAAACCGCCGCTATCGAAGGCAGCGCTTCCCCGCGAAAACCGAGCGTGGCGATCGAGAGCAGGTCGTCCGCGGTGCGGAGCTTCGAGGTGGCATGACGCTCGAACGCCAGCAGCGCGTCGTCGTGTGCCATTCCGGTGCCGTCGTCGATCACGCGAATCATCCGCTTGCCGCCGGATTCAACTTCGACGCGAATCGAACTCGCACCCGCATCGAGCGCGTTCTCGAGCAGCTCCTTCACGACGGATGCCGGGCGCTCGACGACTTCGCCTGCAGCGATCTTGTTCGCGACGTTCTCCGGAAGTATGCGTATTCGCGTCATAAAGTATCGCCTCGCCCAATCTATCCCTGATCCGCGTGGGGAAATTGATGAAACTCTTGGGCTATATCTTCCAGATTCTTCATATCCAAACCGAAAGCGCGATAGACAACATTCATTATCGGGGAAAGATACATGAAGACAGTCGCCAGAGCGGTGTCCACCCACTCTTCGCCTCGTCCGATTCTTATGTCGAACTGCGTTGGCCCAGCCTGATGAACCTTACCAGCCAGGGCCGCAACGCTTGAATGAACCTGTTGGGACAATAGGAGGAACACTATGTCGTAATGATATGAGGGATTTTGAACAGCGTGAGCTCGCTCCGCCAGCGACCTTGGCCAGCCAGATTGGACTTCGATTGACTCCACCTCTTCCAATGCTCTCCTTACGTCCTCTGAAGGCTGGTGCGATCTCAACCGCTTCGCGAGTAGTCGGCTTTGATCCCTCAACGAGTCCAAGAACTGCTTGGCTCGCACCGCCGGATCTTGGGCGATGTACTCGCTATTGATGGCAGCTTCTACTAGTGCCCGACACAATGCTGCGGCTTCGGGGCCATATCCGGCCTTCGCGAGCCTAATAGCCGCGCGGGCATCATCTCGTGCTTTCGCGGCGATCAACGCCATGGCTTGATGGAAAGCAGTGTCTCCTGGCAGGAGTCTTGTAAGAAACTCTTTATCCATAATCCGAATCAACCTGTCTGAAAGGTTAGCCAATGCCCAGCATCTCGGGGAAAGCAACGGAAACGCACTCATCAATTCCAATTCTTCTTCTTGAGGGGCTTCGATCGCTGACGGCGCTTCGGCCATCAAATCCTGGGCCTTCGCGGTCTTCGGAAACGCGATGACCTCGCGGATCGACTTCTCTCCAGCGAGCAACGCCACGACGCGATCGATACCCAGCGCGATACCGCCGTGCGGAGGCGTTCCGTACGTCAGCGCGTCGAGGAAGAAGCCGAAGCGATTTCGCAGTTGCTCCTGGCTGAGCCCGAGCGCTCTAAAAACTCGTTCCTGTACTTCCTGTTGGTGGATTCGAATGCTGCCAGAGCCCAGCTCGGAGCCATTCAGAACGAGGTCGTAGCCTTTCGAACGCATCGAGAGGCGCACTTCGTCGGAAGTGTCTTCGAGTTTCGAAACGTCTTCCTCGACGACGCCGGTGAAAGGATGCTGCGCGCTGACGACGCATTTATCCGTCGGGCTCCATTCGAACAGCGCGAAGCCGGTGATCCAGAGAAATTCCCAGCGGTCCTTGGGAACGAGTTTAAGTTGCTCCGCGAGCAGAAGGCGCACCTGCCCCGCGATCAGCGCGGCGGCATCACCGCCGGGGATTTGCTCCTTTGCCGTGACGGCAACGACAAGGTCGCCTGGTTTGGCTTCGGCGGCTGCCGCAATTTTCTTCAACACTTCGGCGCCGAGATTTTTTTCGAGTGGCGAAGTGACGCCCTCGGCAGTGACTTTGATCGTGTACACGCCGCGCGCGCCCAGTCCTTTCGCCTTCTCGGCGATTTCATCAAGCTGTTTGCGCGAGAAAGTGGCGGCGCCGGGCGCGACGAGCACCTGGACATGCCCTTCGATGTGGAGCGTCTCGCGCGCAGGCGCGAAATGCCCGGTCACATCATGCAATTCCATGCCGAAGCGCAGATCGGGCTTGTCCGAGCCGTAGCGACGTATCGCATCGCGATATTCCATGCGCGGGAACGGACCTCTTGTTGTAATCCCCGCCACAGCGCACGCCCGAACCATTACGTTCTCGATCACGCCGAAGATGGCGTCCTGCGTGGGAAACGACATTTCGAGGTCTAGTTGCGTGAACTCGGGCTGGCGGTCGGCGCGCAGGTCTTCATCCCGGAAACACTTGACGATCTGGAAGTAGCGGTCCAGACCACCGATCATCAGGATCTGCTTGAAAATCTGTGGCGACTGCGGCAGCGCGTAGAACTGGCCGGGATGCACGCGGCTCGGCACCAGATAATCGCGCGCGCCTTCCGGTGTCGAACGCGTGAGCATGGGCGTTTCAATTTCGTAGAAGCCCATCTCGTCCATGGCCTTGCGAATTTCGAGGACGATGCGGTGGCGCAGAGCGAGGTTCTGCCGCGGGCGCGTGCGGCGCAAATCGAGATAGCGATAGTGCAGGCGCGTCTCTTCGCTCGCGGTCGTTTCGTCCTCGACCACGAACGGCGGCGTCTTCGCCGTGTTCAGGATGCGCAGGTCGCTCACGATGATTTCAACTTCGCCGGAGGCAAGGTCGGGATTCGCCTTCTGCCGCTTCACGACGCGCCCTGTAACAGCGACGACAAATTCCGAGCGCAATTCTTCGGCGCGAGCATGAGCGACGGCGTGCAGCTCTTTGTTGAAGACAATCTGCGCCAGGCCCGAGCGGTCGCGCAGGTCAATGAAGATGAGGTTGCCGAGATCGCGCCGCCGATGGACCCAGCCCATCAGGACGACTTCTTCATCGGCATCGGCGGCCCGTAGATTGCCGCAGTAATGCGTGCGCTGCATTGTTCCGAGTGAATCGAGCACGGGTTCTTTGTTCCCTTTCAGGTATCGCTATCTTGTCGGCCGTATGGGCCAGTCTTTGTGGGTCGCGGCTTCGGCCGCGACATTCAGAGGGATTGAATCATGTGGGCTTCAGCCCCTGAAGGTTCAGGGCTCAAAAGCCCTATGCCCAGCACTCTCATTGCCGGACCCGAAGGTCCGACCCACAAATATTTTGGAATCGGCTGACTTCGTCAGCGAATTCCCAGCTCGACGCGTTAACCGTTACGAGCCGCGCGCAAATACGAAAACAATTCCGGCTCTGCAAGCCTCTGCTGCGTGCCGTCAGCCAGGCGCTTCACCGCGACTACTCCGGCAGCGAGTTCATCTTCGCCCAGAATAACGGCATGGCGCGCCTTCAAGCGGTCGGCGAGGCCCAGCGACTTCCCGAACTTCAATTCGACAGCGGGCAGCTCAACGACGAATCCGGCATCGCGCAGC
>JBGPXQ010000175.1:0-5659 GCA_041492805.1 Terriglobia bacterium
CGAGCCACCGGGAGCCGTGCAGGCTCCGGTTTGATAGAGGCCGGAAATCGGCATGCGGTATTGCGCCCATCCCGGCACGGGGCGCATCGCCCCCGTCTGAGCCGGGTTGTTCGCGCCGTGGTGCGCGCTCCCGCGCCACATGGCGGGATTCATGCGCTCGATATCGAGTGGGCTTTCAAGGAACTTCGCGAGGATTTTGTCCGGCGTCAGATTAGGAGCAAAGCGGCGCAAGTAGTTGAGGAGTCCTTCGGCAACGTCGTCCTTAATGTTGTCCCAGTGTTTGGGACCCTCTTTTAGAGCGTAGGGCAGCGTACCTTCGAGCTTCAAAGTGTGGAAGCCTGCTGGGGCCCGGCTCGGGTCGGGGACGGTGGCGGAAACCACCTGGAGTGGCGGGGGATCGTCCAGGTTGACTTCTCCGCGGGCATTGTCATAACTCAGGCGCAAGATACGTTCGGGACTGGACATGAAAACCGCCTCGCACGTCGAGATCGTTCCGCCACTGGCGAGGGGATACTTCGGCGGCTCTTTGGTTGCGTAGTGAAAAGAAAACATGGCATGCTCGGGCTGAAACAACCGGACACCCTCGAGAAATTCCTCGCCCCACAGATCGCGTGGCGCCATGTCTACGAGATGCTTAATGTGGATCGTCGAAACGACCGCCTTTTCGGCGCGATACGAACTGCCGTCCGCGCAGCGCACGCCGACGCACTTGCCACCTTCAATCATGAACTGCGTGACGGGTTTGTTCGTCAGAACGACAGCGTTGTGCGCCTCAAGAAAGCGCCCCAGCGCAACGCTCAACATGCCTGATCCACCCTTAGGGATAGGGCGTCCGCTGATCTGCTGGCCGATCAACGAAAAAGCCTGCCCACCCGTCCCGGGATCTCCTCCTGGGACCGCGCTGAAATGGCCGGCCGCAAGATGGAAGGCGCGGATACGGTCGTCCTCAAAGAGTTCGCGCACGAGGTCATAGCCAGACATTGCAAGTCGACGCTGCCAAATGCCGCCGCGTGGAATTCCTGTAGCCGGTCCCCCTGATGCGTTAGAACCAGGAGCGGCGGAACGGTTGGCCGCCATAGCTTCCGTATAAGCCTTGTATTCGGCCACCAATCGCCGGAAGGTCTCCGCATCCTTCTTCGAGATCCTGGCGTACTCCGCACAGGTGCGATCCAGGTCCCGCCAAAGCGCAATAGAGGACCCGTCCGAAAATTGCGTGTACATGACCGGGTCGGGGTCAATGTACTCGAGGCCGTAATCGCGGAGATTGAGTTCGTTGTCGCGGAGCAGTGGATTCGACTGAATACCTGCGTGCACCGAGGAACAAAGATCTTCCTTGAATCCGCGCATGCACACTTCAGCGGTCTTGCAGCCGCCGCCAATGGTCGGACGGCCCTCCAGCACGAGGATCTTGTAACCGGCTTTCGCCAGGTAAGCGGCGCAGACCAAGCTGTTATGACCGGCGCCGGCGACGACGATATCGAAACGCTCTGGAGTGGCTGCCTGCTGTGCCACGGAAGTGAATGGTGTTAGCGCCAACGGGGCCAAGGCTGCCCCTTTCACAAATCCACGTCGCGTTATCCCGCTCATTCCATCACTCCTGTTGTACCCAGTTTCAGTCGAGGATCCCGGCTTCTTGGTTCTAGGGCTTTATGCCCTCCCATGATTTTGTGAATCATCCTCGTCCGGTATGACCTGTCAAGAGAGTGCCCGTTCAGTGGCCAAATCCGAGCCGCTTATTTGCGGAACAACACACTACGCGCCTGCAGCAAACTATTTTCTACGATGCCTTGCTGGCGCTCTTGCGTAACACTTCCTCAATGCTGGTGCCAAAGTCCTTGAGCATAACCGTCGCCGCATTTCGTCCGGGCATTCCCGTCACGGACCCTCCAGGAGCTGTTGTGCCGCCGGTCTGGTACAACCCGGGTATCGGCATCCGGTATTGCGCCCAGCCGGGCATCGGGCGCATGGCGCCTGATTGCGATGGGCCCTGTGCACCGCCGTGACAACTACCGTGCCAGTTATGCGGGTTCATGCGCTCGAGATCGAGCGGGCTGTACACAACGCGCTCGAGGATCTTGTCGTCCGTCAAGTTTGGCGAGAAGCGCTGCAGGTATCTCAGGTTTGCATCGGCGACCTGCTCCTTGATGTTGTCCCAGTGCTCGGGGCCTTGCTTCAGATCGTAGGGCTGATACGCGACACACTTAATGGTATGCATGCCCGCGGGAGCCCGCGTCGGATCGGCGACAGTGCAACAGATAATATGCTGGGGTGGATCCTCGACATTGACCGCCCTGATGGCGTAGTCGTACGCAAAGCGCAGGGCGCGTTCCGGACTCGCCAGCAATTGCGAGTGCACAGGCGAAAGCGTGCCGCCCGCGACGGCGTATATTGGAGGTTCGGTGGTGGCATAGTTGGTGCTAAACATTTGGCATTCCGCCTGCCACGTATCCACGCCGTCGATAAAATCCTGGCCCCACAGATCGCGTGGCGCCATATCTACCAGATGTTTGATGTGAATTGTAGAAAGCACAGCCTTGTCGGCACGGTAGGCGCTTCCGTCAGCACACTCCACGCCCGCGCACTTACCACTTTCGATGATCAGTCGCGCGACTGGTTTGTTAGTGAGGATCACGCCGTTATGCGCTTCGATGAAGCGCGCGAGCGCCTCGGTAAGTTTTCCCGATCCTCCTTTGGGCAGAGGCCGGCTGTGACGCTGCTGGCTGAATGGCGAGTAGGCGACCCGCCCAGTCATCGGATATTGCGCAGGCTCCTGCAACCATGGACAAGCCAGCATAAATGCGCGGCAATGGTCGTCCTCGAAATTGTCGCGGATGATCTCCCAATGCGACATGGCCAGCCGGCGCTGCCAAAATTTGGCAGTAGGTTGCATCGTTTCAGACTCTTTCCACATGCGCCGGTAGGCGGCCCCATCTTTTTTGGAAATCTTGGCGAATTCCGCAATGGTGCGCTCCGGATCGCGCCACTGCGTTACGTAAGCGCCGTCGAGAAACGGCATGTGGAAAACAGGATCGGGGAAAATGTATTCAAGACCGTAATCGCCGAGGTTAAGTTCGTTGTCACGTATCAACGGGTTGTCTTGCATGCCGTTGTGCGCTGAAGAGCAGGTGTCGTGCTGAAATCCGCGCAAGGTCAACTGCGCCGACTTGACGTCCCCACCCACAGTGGGCCGGCCCTCCAGCACGACGCAGCGAAAACCCGCCTTCGCCAGATAGGCAGCGGTGATCAAGCTATTGTGTCCCGCGCCGGCCACGACAATATCAAAACGCTCCGAAGTGGCTGGCCGCTGTGCCACAGATTTTAATTGTGTTAGTGCCAGGGGAGCCAGGGCTGCCCCTTTTACGAATCCACGCCGCGTTATGCCGCTCATTCAGTCCCTCCAGCCGCACTCGGTTTCTGTAGGGGATCCCGGCTTCTCGGTTTTAGAGCTTCATGCTCTCCCATGATTTTGTCAATCATCTTCGTCCTGCATGCCTAGTCATGAGAGTGCCCGTTCAGCGGTCAACTTCTGTTAAACGCCCTATCGGAATGTGGGGAATTGCCCACCGTGAATCCAAGAGCCAGTTCCCCAGAAGCCGGATTATCGGGTGGGATCGAGAGTAATCTGTTGATCGAGCTTCTTCACTTCGTTCCCGTAGGCACGCGGCGCTTCAGCTCTTCAAACCAGTTCAGCACAACGTTGATTTGCGTCGGCGCCGCCTGCGCCTGCTCGCTGGGCTTGAGCATCAGGAATCGCTGGCCGTCGGGAGACACGTCGTAGTTGGGAAACGTAGCTGGGGTCGGCTGGTACTGTCCTTCAAAGAGCATCCGGGGCTTGCCCGCTGCGAAACTGGGCTGCGTGGCAATGTCCACGGCCATCATTTTGTCGCGGCTGCGGTAGAACAGTTCCCGCCCATTCGGGTTCCACACCGGCTCCGTGCCGCCTTCCGTCGAGATTTGCCACTTCCCGCCTGGGCCGGGATAAGGCTGCACGTAAATCTCAAAGCGTCCGGATTCATCCGAGGCATAGGCGAGCCATCGTCCGTCGGCGGAAAACCGCGGGGCCGTTTCGTTGAACGGTGTTTGGAGGAAAGGCTGCACCTTGCGGACTTGCCCTGAGGCTGCTGAAGGGACCTGCCCTGAGCCCGCCGAAGGGTCGCCCATCCGCAGCACCCAGATGTCATATCCTGCAGTGGGAGTGATTTCAATGAAGGCCAGTAGTTTCCCATCCGGGGACCAAGAATTCGCAGCCTGGGTGTACTCGCTGGTGGTCAACCGCTCCAGGCCGCCACTGCCGTCGGCCAGTTGCCAAAAGAGGGTTGCAGGCCCTTCCTTGTTTGATTGAAACACTATCCGCTTGCCATCTGGCGTCCAGGTGCCGACGAGGTTGAGGTTCCCTTGAAACGTCAACCGGGTCAACGTCTCACGGGCCAGATCGTAAAGCCAGATTTGGCTCTCCGATTCTTCGATCGTAATAGCCACACGACGGCCGTCGGGGGAAAGCCGCGGGAACCGGTAGGCGTGCACAGGGGCGGCCAAGGGTTGCTCGGTCCCATTGCGGTTCACCCACACCAGCCTGCGTTGGGCCGACTGAACACCCCCCGAAACATAGACCAGCGATCCCGTGGCGGAAAAGCTGTACTGGGCGTCTCCGTCGATTGGGGACTGCAGGACACCCTCTACTATGGGGATCGCCGCGCCCGTGACCGCGAGCCGCTGGGGATCGAACGGCACAGCCAGAAGGTTTCCCCCTTGTGCATAAACCAGGTGTCCCGACGGCGCGTAGTGTGGTTGCATCCCCCCCTGGATCAGGTTCCGCCGTTCATCCGTCCCTAGCGACTGGACAGCAACCTGCGCCCCATTGGCCCAATTACTCCTATTCTCTCCAGCAGCAAAGACCACTGCCTTGCCGCCAGGTAAGAACTCCGGCCAGTGGTGGGCGGTCTCCCCTTTCGCGAGATGGGTCAGTGGCTGCGGGGCGCCTCCCGATTCCGACACTTGCTGGAGAGCTGAGAAGTTTGTGGGTGCGAAGGCGATCATCGCCTGGCTGCCCCAACTGGCCCCGCCAGGTTGCGAAGCATCGCCGAGGGTCAATGGCGCTCCCCCGCTCACCGAGACCTTCTTGAGCTTTCCGCCCGCGAAAAGCCCCACCCACTGGCCATCGGGCGAGAAGAAGGGGCTGACTGCTCCTTCGGTGCCGGGAATGCGCCTGGCCTCCAGGGTATCCATCGCCCGCAGATAGAGCTGCTGGGTACCGCCTTGGGTGGCGACATACGCGAGATGAGTGCCGTCTGGAGACAAAGCCACGGCAGGGCCGTTCTCCAGACCTCCTAGTTGTTGGCCCGGCGGCAGATTTATTACCGTGCGGCTGATGGGCTGCGGCGGCAAGGGCTTCAGATTCCAGACGGCAAGGCCGGTGACGACCGCAACCAACAACAACGTGCCTACGCTGAGGATCAGCGCACGCCGCCCGAGTGCACGGATGCCTTTCGCTGCGGCAGTCGGCGCCGACGTGATTTGCGAGCCGCCTTCGGCGATCCACTTCAACTCACTCATCAAGTCGTGCGCGTTCTGCCAGCGTTCCTCAGGATCTTTGGCCAGGCATTTCTTCACGACGCGGTCGAGCGCCGGAGGCGTCATTGGCTGAAGAGAAGACATCGCC
>JBGPXQ010000084.1:0-9042 GCA_041492805.1 Terriglobia bacterium
TCCTTGTCGGCGCGGACCTGCTCCATCGCAATCTGATTCGCCGCCACATCTCTCTTGTTCGGAATATATGCGGACATGCCGCCCATCCCGTGGACTTCGCGGCGATGGCAAGTCTTGATCAACAGCTTGCTATAGGTGCTCAGGAAATGAGTGGTCATGGTTACGCGGCCGCGGTCCGGCAGAACCGCAGCGGGGTCATTGTTGAACTTCTTGATGAAGCTGAAAATATAGTCCCAGCGTCCGGCGTTCAAACCCGAGGAATGCTCGCGCAATTCATACAAGATTTCGTCCATCTCAAAAGTGGCCAGGATGGTCTCGATGAGGACGGTGGCTTTGATGGTTCCACGCTTCAGCCCCAGCGACTCCTGCGCGTGGAGAAACACATCATTCCAGAGGCGCGCTTCGAGGTGGCTCTCCAGTTTGGGCAGATAGAAATACGGGCCTGTCCCGCGCGCGAGCAGTTCCTTCGCGTTGTGCCAGAAGTAGAGCCCGAAATCAAACAACGACCCGGACATCTGCTTGCCGTCGACGATGACGTGTTTCTCGGGCAAGTGCCAGCCGCGAGGTCGCACGAGCAAGACGGCTATGCTGGGGTTCAGCTTGTAGGCTTTGCTCGTCGTCGGATCCGTATAAGAGATCGTCCGCCGGACGGCGTCGCGCAGGTTGCAATGGCCCTCGATGAGGTTGCTCCACGTCGGCGTGTTGGAGTCTTCAAAGTCTGCCATGAAGACACTCGCGCCCGAGTTCAATGCGTTGATGATCATCTTGCGGTCGACGGGTCCGGTGATCTCAACCCGTCGGTCCAACAAGTCCGCTGGCAGCGGAGCCACCGTCCAGTTACTCTTGCGGATTTCGGCGGTCTGCGGCAGAAAATCCGGACGTTCGCCCGCATCGAGTCTCCCTTGTCGTTCCACACGCGCAGCCAGCAACTCCCGGCGTCGCGGGCTGAAGCGCCGCTCCAGATCAACAACAAACTTCAGGGCTTCAGGGGTCAGTATTTCGTCGGTTTGCCCATCGCGAGCACCCGTAATTTCGACGCCGGGCAATGAGTTAGGGTGAATGGCCATTTCTTCCTCGATTCTCCTTTACGATAAGAAAGCAAATGATTCATGCAGAATACACAATAAATTCCTGGAAGTAAAAATGATCAGGACTGCCCTTATGGCCTCGGCCTGGTGAGGCAAGTTGATTGAATTTGACTGCGCACATCCCTCGACGCGGCGAGCAGAGTATAGCATCGAAACTCGTGCGAGGCGTAAGGCTGAAATCGGTCCTCGGGGCCTCCGGGGGCGGACTCATCAAGCCATCTCATCTTTGCAACGCGACGCAAGTTGAATGGCTTCGGCCAAATGGATGGCTCGCCGTCCGGTAGCATGGAGTACTTGCTCTCGACAGCTGAAACCATCGGAGACAATCAACGAGTCTGCAGGCGTGTTGCGTACGGCCGGCAGGAGCACCCGTTCACCCACGGCCTGTGATACGGCATACTTATCTCTCTCGAAGCCAAACGGCCCTGCCATTCCGCAGCACCCGGAATCGATGGATTGCAGATCAGCGCCCATCTTCCTGAGCAAGGATTCCTCGTCGCTCAGTTTCATCACCGCCTTGTGATGGCAGTGCCCGTGCAAGAGGACCTTCCGGCCAAGCTTCGGCGGCTCATAACCCGGAGCATGGTGCTCCAGAAACTCGCTGAGAAGAAACGTCTGGCTTCGCAGCCGGGTGGCGCGTGAGTCCGCCGGGAACAGATTTCGCAACTCATCGCGGAAGACGGAAGCACAGCTCGGTTCCAGCACCACGATCGGGACGCCAGCGTCAATCTGCACGCTCAAGGCGCTCAGGATTCGTTGCAGGTACTCCTTGGCCCTGTCGAGCATGCCAAAATCGTACAGAGGCCTCCCGCAGCACAAATGAATTTGTGGGACGACGACGTGGAAACCTGCGCCCTGAAGTACTTCGAAAGCAGCCTGGCTCGTCCCGGGGTTAAAGTAATTGTTGAATGTGTCCGCCCACAAAACGACCTCGCGCTTGTTGGGCGCCGCCACTGAAGCCGGGCCGGTCTTTTCTCCGAGGTTGGGAACTCGATTTCTTCTGGCCCACTGTTGGAAAGTGGAACGGGCGATCCGGGGCACACGCCGTTGCGGGGCCAGGTGCAGAGCACTCTGCAGGAGGTGGCGGAAACCCGGCGCCTGGCTGGCGAAGTTGGCGAGCCACGGCGCGATCGATCCGAGTTGCGCCCAGCGGTCGATCATGCCGAACGCGTAGGCGTGCAGAGGCCGGCTCCTGTTCTCGTAATAGTGAGCCAGGAACTCGGCCTTGTACGTGGCGATGTCGACATTGGTCGGGCATTCCGATTTACACGCCTTGCAGGAGAGGCACAAATCGAGCGCTTTCTTGACGTGCTCGTCCTGCCATCCGTCACGCACCACCTCTCCCTGCAACAGTTCGAACAACATGTGCGCGCGGCCGCGGGTGCTGTGCTCTTCTTCGAGCGTCACCATGTAGCTGGGACACATGGAACCGCTATCGTGCTTGCGGCATTCCCCGAGCCCGATGCACCGAAGCGCGGCCTGGGCAAAGGAACCGCCGTCCTCCGGGAACTGAAAATAAGTTTTGGGCTGAAGCGGCTTGTAGTCCGCGCCCAGACGCAGGTTTTCGGTGGGCAGGTAGGCGTTGACTACCTTGTTCGGGTTCATCTTATTGTCCGGATCCCAGGCGGACTTGAATTCAACAAATGCCTTGATCAGCTCGGGACCGAACATCTTGGGAAGCAAAGCGCCGCGGGATTGCCCGTCACCGTGCTCTCCGGAGAGCGAGCCGCCATAACTGACCACCAAATCAGCAGCACGCTCGACGAACTCCCCATATTTGCGGATCCCGCTTTCGCTCTGCAGATCGAAACTCACACGCATGTGGATGCAGCCGTGCCCAAAATGGCCGTAGAACGCCGCGTGGTAGTTGTATTCATCGAGCAGTTTGCGGATGTCGCGCAGATAGCCGCCCAACTTCTCGGGAGCGACAGCCGCGTCGTCCCATCCCTCCCACTCGGGCGGAGACCCCGGCGCGGCGGCTGCCGCACGCGGCCCTGACTCGCGCAGCTTCCACACCAGTCGAGCCTCTTTTTTCGTGTAGAGCCGGCTGTTGGGAGGGTTGGCGGTTCGTTTCAACTGGTCGATGAGTTGTCGGGCGAGCTGATCGGTCTGCTCCGCGTCATTCGATCCAAATTCCACCAGCAAGATTCCTCTGCCTGCCGGAATAAGCTCCAGGTTGGGAGCACCCTTCTTCTTTAGACCGTCAACGATGCTTCCTTCAAAACCTTCGAGTCCGATGGGGCCGAAAGGCAGGATCTCGGGGACATGATCTGCCGCCGAAAAAGTGTCTTCATAGCCGAGTCCGACCAGTGTCCTTTGCTGCGGACTATGGATCAGATTGAGTTTGGCTTCGAGGACAATCGCGCACGTGCCTTCCGTCCCAACCAGCGACCGCGCCACATGAAATCCATTCTCGGGCAGCAGTTGATCGAGATTATAGCCGGAGACCCGCCGCGGGATTTTCGGATAACGCCCTCGGATCAAGTCGGCATACTGATCGCGAATGCTACGCAGTCTGGAGTAGATCTCCCCGCGGCGTCCCCCCTCGGCAATGATGGAATTGAGCTGGCTGTCATCAGCCGTGGCTCCCACCGTCATCTGAGTGCCGTCGTAAAGAAGAATGCGCAACTCCTCGACATTGTCGACAGTCTTGCCAGCCAGCAAGGAATGCGTGCCGCAGGAATTGTTTCCGATCATCCCTCCAAGTGTGCAGCGGCTGTGGGTGGAAGGGTCGGGCCCGAAGGTCAGGTGGTGTTCCTCAGCTTTATTGCGCAGAGTGTCGAGGACGACACCGGGTTGAACTCGGGCGAATCGTCCGGTCGGGTCCAACTCGAGAATCTTGTTCATGTACTTGGTGAAGTCCAGCACCACGGCGACATTGCAGCACTGCCCGGCAAGGCTCGTGCCGGCCCCGCGCGGCAGGACAGGAGCGCCATATTTCCTGCACACGGCCACCGTCGCGATTACGTCCTCGGCATCGCGAGGAACGACCAGGCCGATGGGAATCTGGCGGTAATTCGAACCGTCCGTTGCATACAGGGCGCGGCTGCCGCGATCGAATCGTACTTCGCCTTTCACCACCCGCTTCAGTTCGTTCTCAACTTCAGTTGCCTGCGAGAACGAATCGACGGGCTTTCCATGCGAGCTGAGCGGCAGCGGAGTCAGAGTGTTCACGATGTCCCCGGATTATATAAAATAAACTAGCGTGCCGTGAAGACGGAGTGAATCATCCCCATAGCGAAGTCAATTGGGTTCCAGAGTTCATAGGATGATTCCCCGCCCTCCGATAATATACACCCATGCCGGTCCTTCATAGGAATGACCTCCCCCTGGCAAGCGGGCCGTAGCGTCAGGTCTGCCAGTGATCGGACCTCTAAATCGGTGAAAACTCGACGCGGCGGCGTATCGGATCGATGCGCTCGGCGCGAACGCGGATGCGGTCACCGAGTTTCCAGACCTGTTCGCCCCGGGCGCCCCGGCCGGCCTTTTTCTTGTGTCCCGACTCATGTGGCGATGGGCGGCGGCTGTGGCCGCTGACTATCGCGTGATCGCGCTCGCGGTAGAAAACCTGTTCGCCGGTCAGTTCCTCAATGCGCGTGATGGGCACCAGGCCTTCGACAAAGATTTCCGTCAGTTCGACGAAGAATCCGAATTTCTGCACGGAAATAATGAGCGCGTCGTACTCCTCGCCCAGATGCTGCTCCATGAATTGCGCTGTTTTCCAGGCCATCAATTCGCGCTCGGCGGTTTCGGCGCTGCGCTCGGTTTCGGAAGTTTCCTCTGCGACGGCGTCGAGTTCACCGCGGCGATACGGACCGAACGTGGAGTCGTCCCTCTGCGTTCCTTCATGCGCTGCGGCAGGAGCGACCGGGCGGGATTCAGGATGATCGAGCGCCCACTTCAAGACGCGGTGGACAATGAGGTCGGGATAGCGGCGGATCGGCGACGTGAAATGCGTGTACTCGCCGAAGGCGAGAGCGAAATGGCCGAGCGGGTCGGCGGCGTATCGCGCCTGCTTGAGTGACCGCAGCATCAGGTAAGAAACGATGCGTTCTTCGGGCTTGCCCGCGATTTTTTCTGCCAGGCGCTGGTAGTGTTCAGGGCGAATGGCGATGTCGAGCGCGCCCGGCACCGCCACGGTCATCTGCCTGTCGCGGCCACCGCCCGAACGGCCATGCCTTCCATGTGCGCCCCGGTCGAATCGGGGCGAGCGGAGACTTCCATGTTTCACGGCCACGCGCCTCTCCGCAAGATTTTCGACGCCCAGCGTGTAGCCGAACGTGTGCGCCAGCTCTTCGAACTCGAGAATCTTCTTGGGGTCAGGTTTTTCGTGAACACGGTGCAGCGATCCGATGCCGCGCCGTTCGAGATAGCGTGCGACCGCCTGGTTGGCCGTCAGCATGAACTCCTCGATCAGGCGGTGCGCGATGTTGCGCTCGCTGCGCACGATGCCGGTCATTTGCCCGGCGGCGTCGAATTCGATCACCGGCTCGGGCAGGTCGAAATCGATCGAGCCGAGCCGCGCGCGGCGCGCGTTGAGGACGACCGCGAGATCGCGCATCGCGAGAAATTCTTCGGCGAGGTGCGCGAATTCCGCAGTCGCGGGCGCATCGCGCTGGAGCACCGCGTTGACGGCCGTGTACGTCATTCGTTCGGCCGAGCGAATCACGCCGCGCGCGAATTCAGATGCGACGATTTCGCCGTTCGCGTCGAGTTCCATGATCGCGCTCATCACCAGGCGGTCTTCGCGCGGGTTGAGCGAGCAGATTCCGCTCGATAATTCCTCGGGCAGCATCGGCACGGCGCGATTCGGAAAATAAACCGAAGTGCCGCGCAGGCGCGCCTCGCGGTCGAGCGCCGCGCCGCGGCGGACGTAGTGCGCGACGTCGGCAATATGCACCTGCAGTTGCCAGTTGCCGTTTCCGAGACGTTTGACGTACACCGCGTCATCGAAGTCCCGCGCCGTTTCTCCGTCAATCGTGACGATAGGCAGATCGCGGAAATCTCGACGGCCCACGCGTTCCGCGTCGCCCACCGGATGCGCCACAGCTGCCGCCTCCGCAAAAACTTCCGCTGAAAAATGATGAGGAAGATGATGTTTGCGAATCAGAATTTCGACGTCCACGCCAAAATCGCCCGGCCGTCCGAGGATTTCGACCACGCGGCCCGCCGGCGCAACGCCGCCGCGCGGAAAGCGCGTCAGTTCCACGTTGACGACGGCGCCATCGAGTTCCGGCAGGCGGACTCCGCGCCTGGGAGGATGATGCCCCATCTTCGCTCGTAACTCCGGCGTCAGCTCGTCGCCGGGCGGGATGATAATTTCCTGCAGCAGCCGCGCTTCGTACGGCGCGACCGTGTGCCCGCGCGATCCGTACCGGAACAGACCCACGACCGTGGCCTGCGCGCGGTCGAGCACGCGGAGGATTCGTCCTTCCGCGCGGCCTGCGCCGTCGGGAAAACGGCTGCGGCGCTCGATGCTCGCCAGAACGCGATCGCCGTGCATGGCGTCGCCCAAAGCGTTACGGCCGATGAATAGATCTCCGTCCAGGTCTTTTCGCGGCGCATCCGGCACGACAAAACCGTAACCGTCACGATGCGCGACGAAACGTCCTGTAAGCTGATTTACCTCGGGCCGCGGCGCCGTCGTGGATTCTCCTCGCGGTTGAGCCGCGTGCCGGTGTGGCGTCCCCTTTTGTGGCGGTGCGTACTCCGCACCCCGCTCCGCGCCCTGCTTTTCCTTGGGCAGGGCGACTCTTCCGTTCGGATATTCGTGGATTTCGCCCTGTCTCTTCATTTTTCGCGCGAGCTTAACCAGCGCGCGGCGGCCGGAGTGGCGCAAGCCAAGCGCGGCGGCGATTTCACGGAGACTTTGCGGCCTCCGGGACCGGGACAGGTGCGCGAGGACATCGACTTCAGTAACGGGCGCGTGCGGCTCATCGTGGCGTGGCATGGACCCCCACATTGTATGCGTTCAGCGTGCAAAAGGTGAAGCTGGGAGAAAATTGGACCTTCACCGCAACTTTTTCCCGCGGCGCGTGCTGGCAGGGCTAATGGACGATAGATTGGCCCGGTTTTCTTCCGACAGGCCGGGTCCAACGACAAGAAGGGGGCGAGTCGACCTGGTTCGCCCCCGATTGCTACAGATGAGGGCGGCCGCCGGACTTCAGCACTCGTTGATGTGGACACGGCCATGGGAATGAGGGCGAAGCTCATAGCAAAGGCTATCATCACGACTGTGCAGAGGGGCGAATCCCACGGTACAAAACATTGCACTCTTGACGAGTTTGTTCTCGAGCCCATGCTAAAGGGTGTTCTGTCCGAGGCGAAGGGCGAATCGATACTTCGGAAGCTTCTCGGATGAAAAATTATCGAGCCAGAATCGAGCCTACGTCGTCGACGAGAGGTGTGCAGCTTCGCACAGCATATCCTGGCGACAATGGAGAAGCGCCTGGCGGACGAAGATTGCTGGTGGGGCGATAGACAGGGGAGCGGGTGTTGGGTTCGGCATTTGAATGGCTATCTCACGGTAAACACAACGTATGACTACGCTGGGCGCCCAGTTTCTTCCAAGGGGTTCGAAGAAAATCTAATCGCGGTGTCGCCCGATCGCAGCGATTCCAGTTTGACCCGGGTGTTGTTGAGAAATGTGCCATTCAAGCTGTCCAGATCTTCCACCATCAGTTGGCCGGCTTCAGTTTGAACGCGGGCGTGGTGGTCCGAGATTGCCAGGTTGTCGATGTGGATGCCGTTGTCAGGAACACGGCCAATCCTGATGAGCGACGTTCCGATTGGCATTTCACTCAATAGTGCGTTATCGAATTTTAGGACAAGCATTCCCATGCTAGCGATCTCCCCTGGATGACGCGGCCTCTGGCGGCCCGTTAGATCGACGAAGCCAACGGCGCAACCATCCCAGTACGCCTTCCCCATCCAGGTTCATGCGCAACACCACGACGGTAATATTGTCTTGGCCGCCGTGGTCGTTCGCCATGGCTACCAGACGGTCCGCGGCGGCTTGCGCGCTTTCGCAAGTGCTCAGCGCGAAAGCGATTTCGGAATCGCTCACCATGCGCGTGAGACCGTCCGTGCACAATAGCACTGCATCTCCGCCCATCAACAAATGTTCGCAAACATCCACTTCGATTTCCTCGTCCATTCCCACCGCGCGAAGCAGCACGCTCTGTAGCGCGCTAGTTTGGGCTTCCCGCTGAGTAATGAACCCCCGGCGCACTCGTTCTGCGGCGAGCGAATGATCCAGAGTGAGGTGCTGGAGCGCACCCGCACGAAGCAGGTAAGCGCGGCTGTCGCCCACATGCGCCAAACTCAGGCGCTGGCCCTCCAGCCAAGCAGCCACCACCGTAGCACCCATGCCGCGGTGTGCAGGACTCTTAGCGGCAGCCAAGCGGATCTTGCGGTTCGCACTATGCACGGCGCTCGCGAGAAAAGCAGTCCTCTCGGAGACATGGGGACGCGGTTTGCCTGAAAAAGGAGTAAACGGGCTGCTCGGTGCTTGCATGCAATGCGCAGTGACTACTTCTACTGCCATTGCACTGGCGACTTCGCCCTTGGCCTGGCCGCCGATGCCATCTGCGAGGACGAACAGGCCTAGCTCGCGCAACGCACAGTAACAATCTTCATTGTGGGGGCGAGCGCGTCCGACATCGCTACTCGCACCGAATTCGATACGCAAACAGACACCTCTACTTCCCGCTTGCAGGGCTTGCGGGGATGACCACTCAGGAGCAGCATCAGAACCCGTGCCCCAGCTTCAATAAAGGGAGCCTGAATGTGTGCCCAGTCCATCCGGTTTGTAGTCAAAATCCCGATATCAATGCAGGCTAGCAAAGGACTGCAACGTGTTCAAGTATTTTGAAGGCCACAGGTTACATACGTTATACGCCTACTGCTCTCACCCCCAATGCTGACCGTTGTTCTGCGTTCTTAATGTTCGCAA